>CBFHUV010000177.1:0-1059 GCA_965659055.1 Polaribacter sp. | reverse complement strand
AATAAAGGCGATTTCTTCTATTTTTTGATTGACTACCGAAGTAATATCTTCTACCAATCTTTGTACAATAGGCTTACCTGCTATAACAGTTAATGGTTTTGGAATTGTTAAGGTGTGCGGTCTCAAGCGAGAACCTATTCCTGCCATTGGAACGATAATTTTCATTATATAACTACTTTTTGTCGATGCAAGATACTAATTAAATAAAGGTTTTTAAAAGGTTTTTTACAAAACTAAGGTCCTAAAAACACAATAGTTAAGGAACTTTTTAAGTTCTTTGCAAAAATTATTTGTGTGAATTATTTATCTGTAGAAAACATTTCCAAGTCTTATGGTGAAAAAGTTCTTTTTGAGGAGCTTTCATTTGGAATTAACAAGGATCAAAAAGTAGCTTTTGTCGCTAAAAATGGTAGCGGTAAAACATCAATATTAAACATCATTGCTGGTTTGGACACCCCTGATGCAGGTCAAGTGATTTGTAGAAAAGGCATCCAAATATCCTATTTAGCTCAAACCGATGAGTTAGACCCTAACTTAACAATAGAAGAAACCATTTTTTCTTCAGAAAATACAGTTTTACGCATTATTAACCAATACAATAAGGCGCTGGAAGACCCGTCAAACGAAACAGCCTATCAAGATGCATTTGAACTGATGGAACAACATCAGGCATGGGATTTTGAAACCCAATACAAGCAAATTCTTTCAAAACTAAAATTCGAGGATTTAGATATGAAAGTGTCAAATCTTTCTGGAGGTCAAAAAAAGCGCTTGGCATTGGCTGCGGTACTTATCAATAAGCCAGACTTGCTAATTCTAGACGAGCCAACGAATCACTTAGATTTGGAAATGATAGAATGGTTGGAAGACTATTTTGCGAAAGAAAAAATTACCTTATTTATGGTGACCCATGATCGATATTTTTTGGAACGAGTTTGTAATGAAATCGTTGAATTAGATCATGGTCAATTGTATCGATACAAAGGGAATTATTCTTACTATTTAGAGAAAAAAGAGGAGCGTTTGGCCTTAGAACAGGTAACCGTTGAAAAGGCGAAA
>CBFHUV010000176.1:0-1244 GCA_965659055.1 Polaribacter sp. | reverse complement strand
TTTGATTATCTCGACACCACAAGATTTGCCAAGTTTTAAAAAATTATTAGGCAATGGTAAACAATTGGGCTGCCAATTTGAATATGCAGAACAAGCCCACCCAAATGGTTTGGCGGAAGCCTTTATTATTGGAGAAGAATTTATTGGAAATGAAAAAGTCGCACTTATTCTTGGAGATAATATTTTTTATGGTACAGGTTTGGCAGATTTGCTTAAAGCCAATAATGACCCAGACGGCGGAATCGTATACGCCTACCATGTTACAGACCCCCATCGTTATGGAGTGGTAGAATTTGACAATGACCAAAAAGCAATTTCTATCGAAGAAAAGCCCGTTAAACCAAAATCGAATTATGCAGTTCCGGGTATTTATTTTTATGACAATACAGTTGTTGAAATTGCAAAGAACATTAAGCCAAGTAAAAGAGGGGAGCTAGAAATAACAGATGTAAATAAAACCTATTTGAAGGCTGGTAAATTAAGTGTTCGTATTTTAGATAGAGGAACTGCTTGGTTGGATACTGGCACGATTAATTCATTAATGCAGGCAGGACAGTTTGTTCAGGTTATTGAAGAACGTCAAGGGTTAAAGGTAGGGTCTATTGAGGAGGCCGCCTACAAAAGTGGCTTCATTACGAGGAAACAATTATATGAACTTGCAGCACCCCTTTTAAAAAGCGGGTATGGCAAACATTTAAAAGATATTTTGTGATAGTAAAAGAAACACACTTAAAAGGATGTTTTGAAATTGAGCCCAAAATTTACGGAGATGATCGTGGCGTTTTTTTTGAAAGTTTTAATGAAGAGAAATTTTTAAAAAAAACGGGACTAAACATTCATTTTGTTCAAGACAATCAATCAACTTCTCAAAGAGGTGTCCTTCGAGGATTGCATTTTCAAAAGGGAGCTTTTGCACAAGCAAAATTAGTTCGAGTTATACAAGGAAAAGTATTGGACGTTGCTGTAGATCTAAGAAAAGATTCAAACACTTACGGACAGCATTTTTCATGTATTTTGACAGGCAAAAACAACAAGCAATTGTTTGTTCCAAGAGGTTTTGCTCATGGGTTTTCTGTATTAGAGGATGAGACAATATTTGCCTACAAATGTGACAATTACTACAATAAGTCTTCTGAGTCGGGAATTATATACAATGATGTTGATTTAAATATTGATTGGATGTTAGATCCGAAAGAAGTTGTTCTTTCTGAGAAGGATAGGGTTTTAAAAAAGTTCAAAGAGTT
>CBFHUV010000175.1:0-1429 GCA_965659055.1 Polaribacter sp. | reverse complement strand
GAAAACACAACAACTGGTCATTGGCAACCAATACTGGGGTAAACTTATTGAGCCCAGGAAAAACACCAATGAAAAACTTACAGTTTTTAACCTTTTTTGTAAACACTATTAAAGCGGTACATGACTATGAAGAGTTAATTCGTTCTTCTATTGCAAGTGCAAGTAATGATCACCGTTTAGGAGCCAACGAAGCACCACCAGCTATTATCTCTGTTTTTATTGGATCTCAATTATCAGCAGTATTGGATGAGTTGGAACATGTGACTAAAGGAAAATTATCTCCAGAAGAAAAAACAGATTTAAAATTAAACATCGTTGGTAAAATTCCAGAAATTTTATTAGACAATACCGATAGAAACAGAACGTCACCTTTTGCGTTTACCGGAAATAAATTTGAGTTTAGAGCGGTTGGTTCTTGGGCAAATTGTGCAGGTCCGATGACTACTTTAAACACCATCATGGCCAAGCAACTAAAAGACTTTAAAAAGGAAGTAGATGCTTTGGTTGAAAAGAAAAACTTGAAAAAAGATGAAGCTATTTTTAACATCTTAAGAGAGTATATCAAGGCTTCTAAGAAGATTCGTTTTGAAGGAAACGGATATGGTGAAGAATGGGAGATTGAAGCAGCGAAAAGAGGATTGAGCAATAACAAAACCACTCCAGAAGCTTTAAAAGCGAAAATCTCTAAAAAAGCAATTTCTTTGTATGAAGAGATGGAGGTAATGAGCAAAGTAGAGGTAGAGGCTCGTCATGAAATTGAATTGGAAGAGTATATTTTACGCGTACAAATAGAAAGTAGAGTATTAGGTGATATTGCTCGTAACCACGTAATTCCAACGGCCATTAAATATCAAAATACCCTTATCGAAAACGTAAGTGGATTGAAGAATATTTTTGGAGATTCATTTATGACACATGCAAAAGAGCAAGTAGATTTAATTCAAAAAATCTCGTTGCACATTGCAGGGATCAACTCTAAAATTGAGGAGATGGTGAATGAGCGTAAAGCTGCAAACAAATTACATGGACAAGCAGCAGCAGATGCTTACTGTAATAAAGTAAAGCCATATTTTGATGAAATTCGTTATCACGCTGATAAGTTAGAGCTGATGGTCGATGATCAATTATGGCCTTTGGCAAAATACAGAGAGTTATTATTTACTAGATAAACCAAAATTAAATCCCGCGAAAGCGGGATTTTTTAGTTACAAAAAAGTAACTTTGTGCTGTCAAAACACACAAACATGAGTCAAGAAGTTTCTAAGAGGTATGCGCAAAGAGGAGTGTCTGCAGCGAAAGAAGATGTACACAATGCCATCAAAAACATAGACAAAGGATTGTTCCCAAAGGCCTTCTGTAAAATTGTACCTGACTATTTAACCAATGATGAGGACTACTGTTTAATCATGCACGCAGATGGTGCAGGAAC
>CBFHUV010000174.1:0-1545 GCA_965659055.1 Polaribacter sp. | reverse complement strand
TAAAATTAGATCAAGCGGCTTTCCGTGAGTTAGAGGCATTCGCAAAATTTGGTTCTGATTTAGATGCTGCAACCATGAGTGTGATTTCTAAAGGACAACGTAACGTGGAAATTTTGAAGCAAGCTCAAAATGATCCTTATGCAGTAGAAGATCAAATTGCGATTATCTATGCAGGTTCTAAAAACTTGTTAAGAGATGTTCCTGTAGAAAAAGTAAAGGAGTTTGAAAAAGACTTCCTTGCTTTCTTAAATGCAAAACACAGAGATGCTTTAGATACTTTAAAGGCTGGAAAATTAACTGATGAGGTTATCGCTACCTTAGAAAGTGCTGCAAAAGAAGTATCAAGCAAATATAGAGCTTAAGTAAGATTTATATGTTTACTGCATATTGATGAAATCATCAATATGCAGTAATTATACCCAATACATAAGAGTATGGCAAACTTAAAAGAAATACGTAACAGAATTACCTCCATTGGTTCTACCATGCAGATTACCAGTGCCATGAAAATGGTATCGGCTGCAAAGTTGAAAAAGGCACAAGATGCAATTACTGCAATGCGCCCGTATTCTTCAAAATTAACAGAATTGTTACAGAGTTTAAGTGCTACTTTAGAAAGTGATGCAGGAGGAGCCTATTCAGATCAAAGAGAAGTTTCGAAAGTATTGATGGTGGTTATTACATCAAACAGAGGTTTGTGTGGAGGTTTTAATTCATATGTAGTTAAAGAGACCTTATCAACAATTCAACAAAAGTATCGTAATTGTACTGTAGAATTGATGACGATTGGAAAGAAAGGTCATGCTATTTTATCGAAAGAATTTAAAGTTATCGAGAATAATATTGCCATTTTTGATGACCTTAATTTTGATAATGTTGCTGTCATTGCAGAAAGATTGATGGAGTTGTTTGTAAACGGTAGTTATGATAAAATTGAATTGGTATACAATCAATTTAAAAATGCTGCGACACAGATTCCAATGGTAGAACAATTTTTACCAATCAAACCGGTAGAAGGAGAAAATGTAAATGCCAACTTGGATTATATTTTTGAGCCTTCCAAAGAAGAGATTGTCTTAGAGTTGATTCCAAAATCATTAAAGACACAGTTGTACAAATCTATTAGAGATAGTTTTGCTGCAGAACATGGAGCACGTATGACCGCAATGCACAAAGCAACAGACAATGCAAAAGACTTGCGTGATGAATTGTTGTTAAAATACAACAAAGCCCGTCAAGCTGCAATTACCAATGAAATTTTAGAAATTGTTGGTGGAGCGGAAGCTCTAAATAATTAGGCGTAGCCAAATTATTTAGAAAGTGAAGCGCTGAATAATTAAACGAAGCGAAGCGGAGTTAAATTTTCAAAAAGGAGCGGAAGCTCTAAATAATTAGGCGTAGCCAAATTATTTAGAAAGTGAAGCGCTGAATAATTAAACGAAGCGAAGCGGAGTTAAATTTTCAAAAAGGAGCGGAAGCTCTAAATAATTAGGCGTAGCCAAATTATTTAGAAAGTGAAGCGCTGAATAATTAAACGAAGCGAAG
>CBFHUV010000173.1:0-1546 GCA_965659055.1 Polaribacter sp. | reverse complement strand
GAAGGGAGTCCATAAAGACCGTGTTTTTGCCGTTGGTTTTGGAGAAAGTGAACTTGTAAATGACTGTAAAAGTTTTGTGAATTGTTCCGATGAAAAGCACCAAGAAAATAGAAGAACTGAGTTTGTTATTTTAAATCCAGTTGTTATAGGACGTTGATAATAAAAAAACCTAATCACTAAAAGAACCTATATACATAAGAACTTTTCAATCCATCTATTTTTCTTCCATATCGATATCTAATATAAATAGAATATTCTTTATTAATTTCAATGCTTTTTCTGTTGTTTAGTTTAAATTTTATATTTGAGATTTATTAGTTTTTTATTGCAGCAGAGGTTGTGCTTTTCGTTTATAATATTACCCACATATTATGCTACAGTAATTACTTATTTGTTTTTATTATGACATCCGCCTATTTTAAATAAAAACTTGACTGAAAACTTAAGAATAACTAAGACTTAATGAAAAAGCAGTTTGATACCCGTTCTACACCTCAAAAATCCGCATCAATTATCCGATACGAATTTTGCTTTTTTTGTATAAACTTAAAATGGATGGATAAAAACTACGTATGAATGTTTCAAATGATCAAATTTTCTTAAATTTCGCTTGATAAATAATTTATACTAAAAAAACTTTTAATGTTAAGCTTATTTTCTTTTGTTGGATTCACCGTTTTAGTTGCTGTTATTTCTTACTTCGCTACTCGTAACACAAACGAATCTACATCAGATGGTTATTTTTTAGGTGGAAGAAGTTTAACTGCAGGTGTTATTGCAGGATCCTTATTATTAACGAATTTATCTACAGAGCAAATTGTTGGATTGAATGGCTCCGCTTATAAAAGTGGTTTATCAGTTATGGTGTGGGAAACTCTTGCGGCAATTGCCATGATTGTTACGGCTTTATATTTATTACCAAAATATCTTAAAGGTGGCTTAACAACCGTACCTGGTTTTTTGGCAAAACGCTTTGACACGACTACAAAAACGTTAACTTCAGGGTTATTCTTGACAGGCTATGTGGTGGTTCTTTTGCCTGTAATTTTATACTCTGGTGCTTTGGCAATTAGTGGAATGTTTAATGTGCCACAGTTGCTAGGAGTAAGCCAAACACAATCTATATGGATTTGCGTATGGGGAATCGGTAGTATTGGGTCTATCTACGCTATTTTTGGGGGATTAAAAGCAGTTGCGGTTTCAGATTCAATCAACGCCATAGGTCTGCTCGTTGGAGGCTTACTCATACCAGTTTTTGGTTTGCTCATGATTGGTGATGGAAGTATGTTAGACGGTTTGTCTATTTTGGTTTCTGAGAATCCTGACAAATTTAATTCAATGGGAGGCCCTACTGATCCAGTTCCTTTTTATACAATTTTCACAGGAATGATGCTGGTTCAATTATTTTATTGGGGAACCAATCAACAAATAATCCAAAGAGCCTTAGGTGCTAAAAATTTAGCGGAAGGGCAAAAAGGATTGTTATTGGCTTCATTTATTAAAATTTTAGGACCTATTATTGTTGTCTTACCTGGCTTAATAGCAT
>CBFHUV010000172.1:0-1569 GCA_965659055.1 Polaribacter sp. | reverse complement strand
ATATCATTTTAAGCGGGTAGATTTTGTAACAGAACCAGGCGATTTCTCTGTAAGAGGAGGGATAATTGACGTATTCTCGTTTTCGAATGATGAGCCTTATCGAATTGAATTTTTTGGAGACGAAATAGACAGTATTCGAAGCTTTGACGTTGAAACCCAATTGTCTAAAGAGGTGCTGAAAAAGGCGCAAATTATGCCCAATGTAGAAAACAAAATGCTTCAGGAAAAACGTGAAAGCTTTTTACAATACATTGCATCAGACACGATAATTTTTGCACAAAACTTAGAAATTATTTCGGGCACCTTAGATAATTTTTACATAAAAGCACAAACTGCTTTTAAAGAAATCACCTCCGAATTAAAACACGCCAGTCCAGAAGAACTCTTTTGCAGTGGAACTTATATTCAAAAGCAGTTGTCTGATTTTACTTTGGGGCTGATTAAATCAGCAGCTCAAGATTCGTCAGACATTTCATTCCAAATGCAAGGGCAGCCTAGCTTTAACAAGCAGTTTGATTTGTTGATAGAAAACTTAAATTCCTATGGTGAAAAGGGGTTTAAAAATTTTATTTTTTGCGCTAACGAACAACAAGCCCAGCGTTTTCATGATATTTTTGATGATGCAGAACAAATGGTTCATTATGAAACGATTGTTATGCCCTTGCATCAAGGTTTTATTGATGAAGATGAAAAAATACTCTGCTATACAGACCATCAAATATTTGAACGCTATCATAAGTTTCGCCTAAAAAATGGCTACGCTAAAAAGCAGTCCATTAGTTTAAAAGAGCTCAACAATCTAGAAATTGGGGACTATGTAACCCATATGGACCACGGTATTGGTAAATTCGGTGGTTTGCAAAAAATTGATGTGGATGGCAGCAAACAAGAGGCCATTAAACTCATCTATGGCGATCGCGATATCTTGTATATCAGTATTCATTCCTTGCACAAAATCTCAAAATTTAACGGCAAGGACGGTAAGCCTCCTAAAGTCTATAAATTGGGTTCTGGTGCTTGGAAAAAAATCAAGCAAAAAACCAAAGCAAGGGTAAAGCACATTGCCTTTAACCTAATTAAACTCTATGCAAAAAGACGTCTAGAAAAGGGCTTTCAATTTGCCGAAGACAGTCATATGCAGCATGAATTGGAGGCTAGCTTTATCTATGAAGATACCCCAGATCAATTTAGTGCAACTCAAGATGTAAAGGCCGACATGGAAAAAGAACAGCCCATGGATCGATTGGTTTGTGGCGATGTTGGTTTTGGAAAAACAGAGGTTGCCATTAGAGCTGCATTTAAAGCGGTAGACAATGGAAAACAAGTGGCAATTTTGGTTCCTACAACCATTCTAGCCTATCAGCATTTTAGAACCTTTACTGAACGATTAAAGGGTTTTCCAGTTACCATCGATTATTTGAATAGATTTAGATCTGCCGGGCAAAAAACAGGCGTGATTAATGGGGTTGCCGATGGCAGTATAGATATTGTTATTGGAACCCATCAGTTGACCAACCAACGCATCCAATTTAAAGATTTGGGACTGCTTATAATTGACGAAGAACAAAA
>CBFHUV010000171.1:0-1570 GCA_965659055.1 Polaribacter sp. | reverse complement strand
TCTTCAGTACGCAAACTAAAAGAGGTTACTTTTACATTAGACAGCCCATTATAGGCATGGGACCAACTTGGGCTGGCATCTTTAAAATTACCTGTTCTCCAAACACCTAATTGGGTACCAATCATTACTTCATCATTGTTTAATGGATTCATCATGATGTCTTTTACTGGAATGTCAGGGAAGTTTCCTTCTTTGCTAGTCCAAGAAGTTCCTCCATTTTCTGTATACCAAATACTTACTACACCGTAGTTGTGATAGGTCACCATAATTTCATCGTCATTGGCTCCAAAAGCAATTCCAGAAATACTTCCAGCTGGTAAACCAGCAGAAAGATTTGTCCAAATAGGAGTGGTACCGTCAGCATCTTCTACACGCAAAACTTTTCCATTTTGAGTTCCTACCATTAATTTGGTAGAAGTGGTGGTATATGGTGATACAGCAAAGGCTGAAATAACACCATCAAGTACTGCATCGGTAATAATCTCTTTGGTTGGTGTGGCCGTCAGATCATCCATCGCTTTGAATCGAAAGATTTGATAGAGGTTAGTATTTCCATTTCCATCAAACCCATTGGTATAAAAAACATCTCTATTACTATCCAATATGGTGGTATTGATAAAACTCCCTGTATTTTGATCGCTTTGAAAAGCGTTTCTATTTGCTTCTCCTTGGAAAGGTAAGGGATAACGAACATTATAATTGTACACATAGGCAGCAACAATGTATTTATTGTCTTTGTCAATATGACTATAGGCCCCATCACCTCCAAAAACAAAACGTCCTGGGTTAATTCCGCTAGTAGCATTTTGCATTAGGCGTGTTGCATTGTCCTGAGCTCCCGCAATTAAGATTTCGGTACCTACAGATTGCCCAATGGCGCCATGGTAAAACTGGGTAACATTGTAGCCACTATTTTTGGCTTCGATGGCACCAGCAGTAGTTTCTGCATTCGATAAAGAATTTGCATAAAAAACACCTCCATCATTCCCTATTAAGGCAATGTTCGGGTTGGTAGGATGAAAGGCCCAACTGTGCTGATCAGCGTGTACCAAAGGCACTGGCAAGGTATTCATTCCTGGGTTATTTGACCATTTAGAAATTTGTTTCCATGCACCTCCCGCATTGACACTTCTATACAAATCAATACCTCCAACATACACCTTATTATCATCTACAGGGTCTACTTCTAAGACCAAATCATACCAGTACTGTCCACGGGTAAAATCTGTAGCAGGAATATTATTATCGGCAGCTTCTGGGCTGGCCATTACAGTAATAGATCCAAAACCATTGGTGGTATAAAAGCCTTTTACCTTGTTGGTTTCATTAGGTTGAGTGACCAACACATAAATTTTATCCTTATTGGTTTTGGAAGGAGCAACAAGGGTTCTTCTGCTCGGGTTTTTAAAGCCAGAGGCCTCTCCGGCATCTGCTACAATTTCTGTATAAGCCACCGTAAAATTGGTTCCGTTGATCGATTTTAAAACGGTTCCACCACCAAAGCCATAGGCGTTGTATTCGGTTCCAATCCAAAGGGTATTGTCTGCACCTACTTCAATATCATTGGGTT
>CBFHUV010000170.1:0-1643 GCA_965659055.1 Polaribacter sp. | reverse complement strand
TGGTACCCAATTAGGTGTTTGGAGCACAGGTAATTTTAAAGATGCCAGCCCAAGTTGGTCCCATGCCTATAATGGGATGTCTAATGTAAAAGTAACCTCTTTTAGTTTGCGTACTGAAGACAATACCGTATTGGCAACTACTTATGGACGTGGTATGTTTACAGGTCAATTTACCGCTCCAGCAGCTTCGGTTGATGAGGTTTTGGCAGATACCAAAGTATTTAGCATGTACCCAACTGTATCTGATGGAAACTTTACCCTATTTGCTAAAAACACTGTTGGTAAAGCAACCATGAGCATGTTTGATATGGCAGGAAGACAAGTGTATACCCAAAAGGTAGACTTTAATCAAAATAACAAACAAGCCATTAAGGTGCAATTAAGCTCAGGGGTGTATATTGTGAATTTGATTGATGAAAACAACAAAAAATCATCAGGAAAAGTCATTATCAAATAAGAACAAATCCTAGTATAAATAAAAAAAGCGATTCTTTTAAGAATCGCTTTTTTTTATACATATTTTTTTATGGTTTTTAAAATTGAATCGGCATCTATCCCCACCTGTTCTTGCAATTGTTGTAAAGTACCATGGTGGATAAATTGGTCTGGAATTCCTAGTAGTTCAATGCTGTTTTTATACCCATGTTGGTTTGCAAATTCTAGGATAGCACTTCCAAAACCGCCTGCCAGGGAGCCATCTTCTACCGTAATGATATGTGTAAACTTCTTAAAAACAGTTTTTAATAAGTTTTCATCCAAAGGTTTTACAAAGCGCAAATCAAAATGACCTATTTGCTCAGGAGCTTCTAATTGGGCAATCGCCTTTGTACAATTAGCTGCAATGGCTCCGATAGATAAAACAGCCACTTTATCGCCTTCTTGCAAACAAACCCCTGTACCTAAGGCAATAGGTTCAAAATCTTGCTCCCAATGGGTTAAAACACCTCTACCTCTAGGGTATCGAATGGCCATAGGATGGGTTAAACCTAATTGCGCCGTATACAATAAGTTTCGCAGTTCTATTTCATTTCTGGGTGCACACACCATTAAATTCGGGATGCAACGCAAATAGGAAATATCAAAAACTCCGTGATGGGTGGCCCCATCTTCTCCTACCAAACCTGCTCTGTCAATGCAAAACACCACGGGTACATCTTGTAAGGCCACATCGTGGATTACCTGATCATAGGCCCGCTGTAAAAAGGTAGAGTAAATGGTACAAAACGGAATTAGTCCTTGGGTGGCCATCCCGGCAGCCAAAGTAACGGCATGCTGTTCTGCAATACCCACATCAAAGGTTCTTTCTGGAAAGGCGTCAAAAAGTAGTTTTAAAGAACTTCCAGTAAGCATGGCGGGAGTAATTCCTACTATACGTTTATTGTTTGCTGCTAAACTAACCAGGGTTTTTCCAAAAACATCTTGGTATTTTAAAGGTAAATGGTCTGTATTTTCATGGTACACATCTCCTGAAATTTTATCGAATTTTCCTGGAGCATGGTACTGAACTTGATTTTCTTCTGCCTGTTTTAAGCCCTTTCCTTTGGTAGTAATGACATGCAAAAACTTTGGCCCTTTTACGGTCTTTAAACGCTGCAATTCAGACAATAATTCATCAAAATTATGCCCATCAATAGGGCCAGAAT
>CBFHUV010000169.1:0-1672 GCA_965659055.1 Polaribacter sp. | reverse complement strand
CCATAGCTGCAGGCAATCGAAAACCATATTCCACCAGATTTTCTTTTCGACTTCGATCGCCGCCATACATGGCATGTGTTTGTGGAATCGTTACATGACTTTCATCAATGATCATTAAATAATCATCGGGAAAATAATCCAACAAACAAAAAGGTCTTGTTCCTGCTTCGCGACCATCCAAGTAGCGAGAATAATTTTCAATTCCAGAGCAATAGCCCAGTTCTCGAATCATTTCTAAATCAAATTCGGTTCTTTCTTGCAGCCGTTTTGCCTCCAAGTGCTTGCCAATTTCTTTAAAATAATCAACTTGCTTTACCATATCTTCTTGAATCTGATGAATGGCATTCTGAAGCACATCAGGAGAAGTTACAAATAAATTGGCCGGATAAATGGTTAGTTCTTTAAAGCGTTCAATGATTTGATTGCTTTCCATATCAAAAGATTCTATCTCTTCAATCTCATCTCCAAAGAAATGAACTCGATAACCATGATCACCATAGGAAGGATAGATGGTTACCACGTCACCTTTCACTTTGAAGGTACCACTTTTAATTTCTACTTCTGTTCTTGCATACAAACTTGTTACTAATTGATGTAAAAAAGTGGTTCGAGAAATCTGTTGGTCAACAGCTATTGGAATGACGTTCTTTTTGAACTCTACAGGGTTACCGATACCATACAAACAAGAAACAGAAGCAACCACCAATACATCCTTTCTTCCTGAAAGCAAGGAAGATGAGGTGCTAATTCTCAAACGTTCGATATCATCGTTAATGGATAAATCTTTTTCTATATAGGTTCCAGTAACCGGTATGTAGGCTTCTGGCTGATAATAATCATAATAAGAAACAAAATATTCAACCGCGTTATTGGGAAAAAACTGTTTAAACTCCGAGTACAACTGTGCCGCAAGTGTTTTGTTGTGGGCAAGCACCAGGGTAGGGCGATCAATTTTTTCCACCACATTGGCAATGGTAAAGGTCTTTCCTGAACCTGTAACTCCCAATAAGGTTTGATGTTTTTCACCTCTTAAAAGACCTTCTGTTAACTGTTTAATAGCCTCAGGTTGATCCCCAGTAGGTTTAAATTTTGATTCTAATTGAAATTGCATAAAACAAAAATACAGATACTTTTTATAAAAATATCTGTATTTAATTTCTTTTATAGGACTGTTTTATAAGTCTCTCTTTTTAAGCAGTGCATACGACAGGTAAATAAAAATTGCTGTCCATGCTAGTACAATAAATACATCTGTAAACTGTACCGAAAAATCTTTTGTTAAATCTTCTCCTATTTGGCTGGCTATTGATTTTACAGCTCCCAATCGAGTTGCTGGTTCTTTGATTAGATTAGACATAGCCTCTAAAGGTAAAAAGCGCATAATACTTGCTACTTCATCTCCTGTGTTACTTGAGTCTTGTAATTTATAATACAAATAGCCTTTAAAGATACTTTCTGCAATAAACCAAACGAACATAGCACCTACAGCAAAGGCAGAACGTTTTACTAAAATACCCAAGAACAAACCAAAACTAAAAAAGGCAACTAATTTTATAAAAAAAGCAACGAAATACTCCAATTCAGAAAAAATGATGCTCATTTCATTAAAATCAGAATAGGATAAACCCAAGATTAACGAAACAACAAATACAAAAAGTGTAGAGATTAAAGC
>CBFHUV010000168.1:0-1694 GCA_965659055.1 Polaribacter sp. | reverse complement strand
CATATACTCATATGAATAAATCAAAGTCCATGCCGTACACTCCTTGCCACCTCCTAAATAAACAGGCCAACAATCTCAAACGCATCTTGATTAAACTTTAAGAAAAAACTTTGCATCATAACTAGGCACTAAAATAAAAAAAAGTCACAGGTTAATGTGACTTAGGCTTAATTTATATTTAAATTCTTCTTTTTAAATATTCATTAATTTATAATGTAATTTTCTTTCTCAATTCTTTCATGACTTTTTTCAATTGAGTTTTAGGGAGAGTGCAAAACCCTTCTCCTTTATAAATATTTGTTACAAATTGCTTTGAACCTCTTCGAATAATTTCTATTGCCTCATTTTCTATATTGGCAGTTACATCATTCATTTTTACTGAAAGGTCTACAGTTTTGTCTGTTTTTGGGGACATTTGAACCTCTTCTAATTTATTGAAAAATTGCATCAATGCATTTTTACTATTGCTAGAAAAATCAGAAATCGTAAAAGCTTAAGCTTCTAACTTCATAGAAAGCTCCAGCCAACGCTCTTCTTTAATTTCTAACTCGTCTATAATTTGTTGTAGCTCAGTAGAGGTTTTGACGATGTTTTCTGGCGCTATGCTATTAGTTGCAAATAAGTCTTCAATTTCTAGTTTCTTCTTTTCTAGCTTGGCTAGGTCTGTTTCGAGCTGGCCAAATTCACGTTTTTCCTGAAAGCTTAGGCCTGTATTGTTCCCTTGCTTTACTGGTGTTTCTATTTCTTTTTTTTCTGCTTTTTCAGGTGGATTTGAATCTTCATAGGCTCTAAAATCAGAATAGTTTCCTGGAAAATTTTCAATCAAACCATCTCCTCTAAAAACAAAAAGCGAATCCATAATTTTATCCATAAAATATCGATCGTGTGAAACTACCAAGAGGTTGCCTGGAAAGTCCAATAAGAACTCCTCAAGTACATTTAAAGTCACCACATCCAAATCATTGGTAGGTTCATCTAGAATTAAAAAATTAGGGTTTTGTATAAGAACAGCACATAGGTACAAACGTTTTTGTTCACCCCCACTTAGTTTTTCTACAAAATCATGTTGCCTTTTCCGATCAAATAAAAAACGCTCTAACAATTGCCCAGCAGTAATTTTTCTCCCCTTGGTTAAAGGAATAAATTCGCCAAACTCTTTAATAACTTCGATTACTTTTTGTCCTTCTTTAATCTGAATCCCACTTTGGGTATAGTAACCAAACTTTACGGTTTCTCCGAGGATTACCTTCCCAGAATCTACAGGAATTTTTTGGGTTATTAAGTTTAAAAAAGTAGATTTTCCCGTACCATTTTTCCCAATAATACCTATGCGTTCTCCTCGCTTAAAAACGTATTCAAATCCTTTAAGGATGCTTGTGTTTTCAAAGGATTTTGAAACCTTGTGCAGCTCTAAAATTTTGCTACCCAAACGTTCCATATGGATCTCTAATTGCATCACATGGTCTTGCCTTCTCTTGTGAGCCTTTTCTTTTATTTCATAAAAGTCGTCTATCCTAGATTTTGATTTGGTCGTTCTTGCTTTTGGCTGTCTTCTCATCCAATCCAGCTCCTTATTATACAAGTTTTTCGCCTTTTCAACGGTTACCTGTTCTAAGGCCAAACGCTCTTCTTTTTTCTCTAAATAGTATGAATAATTCCCTTTGTATCGATACAATTGACCATGATCTAATTCT
>CBFHUV010000167.1:0-1710 GCA_965659055.1 Polaribacter sp. | reverse complement strand
GATTCTATGACTATGATGTTTATGGTTCCAAAAGAATTAAAAAAAGAAAAGCTTCCCAAACCTAATCAATCACTTATAGAATTTAAGGAAGAGCCGGCAAAAATTGTTGCTGCAATATCCTTTAGCGGTTGGGCTAATGATGAAAAAATAGAAAAGTATAAACAGAAATTAAAATCTGCTTTAGACGCTGAAGGAATAGCCTATACTAACCGATTTTATTTCTTAGGGTATAATGCGCCTTATGAAGTTTTTAATCGCAAGAATGAAGTTATCGTTGAATTGCAATGAGCTGCTTTTGATAAATAGGAAAAATGCCCAAGTTTATTTTATTTCACTAAATTTAGACCTCTAATCAAAACCAAAGCCATTTCATTAATATAAATAGAGACAATGAGTGATATGAAAGAAATTACTGAAGCACTTTTAAAATTTAGAAATGAAAGAGATTGGGAGCAATTTCACAATCCAAAAGACCTTGCTGTTGCTTTAAACATCGAAGCAGGTGAATTGCTGGAAAGTTACTTATGGAAATCTCATGAAGAGGCAAAAAAGGAAAAAGTAAAAGAAGAATTGGCTGATGTTTTTGCCTATGCCTTTTTATTAGCAGACAAGTATAATTTTGATGTTAAGGAAATCATCATGGAGAAAATAAAAAAGAACGGAGAAAAGTATCCAGTTGATAAAGCCAAAGGAACAGCAAAAAAATATAACGAGTTATAGAATTTATGAATCAATTCGATGTAACTCAATATGAATTTACTCCACAACTATTTGAGGAATTCAACAATAACCATTTCGCTAAAGACCTCTGGCCTTTAGTTTATATTCTTAGTGATGGTAAAGTAAAAGAAGCCTATGTAGGCGAAACCACAGACGCCTATGCTAGAATGGGTGCTCATCTTAAACACGATCAAAAGAAAAAATTAACTTCAGTACATTTAATTACCAGTGATAAGTTTAACAAATCGGCAACTTTAGATATAGAATCTAATTTAATCAAGTATTTAGATGGTGATGGCCAATACAAATTGATGAATGGAAACCTTGGATTGGCAAACCATAATTACTATCAGAAAAATGAAGTTTATTGGGGTATTTTTAATTCTATTTGGGATTCATTAAGAGCCAAAGGTGTAGCGAAACATTCTATCGATCACATCAATAACTCTGATTTATTTAAATATTCGCCCTACAAAAGCTTAACAAACGAACAACGAGATGGTTTGTTCTCAATTTTAGAATTGTTATTAAATGATAGTTTTGAAAATATAATCATTGAAGGTGGGGCAGGAACTGGTAAAACCATTTTAGCAATATTTCTATTCAAAATATTAGTAACGAATAATGAAGATTTTAACTTCAAAGAGTTTGTCGACGATGAGTCAAAATTTATTAGCTTAATAAATAACTTAAAAGCAAAATACCCAAACCCGAAAATGGGCTTGGTGGTTCCAATGGCGTCTTTTCGAACAACGCTTAAGAAAGTATTTAAAAACATAAAAGGCTTAAATTCAAAAATGGTCATTGGACCGGCGGATGTTTCAAAAGAAAAATTTGATTTATTGGTAGTAGATGAGTCACATCGTCTTCGAAGACGGGCAAACTTAGGAGCTTATTATGGGGCTTTTGATATTGCATCCAAAAAATTAGGTCTTGATAAAAACAATTCCAGCGAATTAGATTGGGTAGTAATGCAGTCTAAAAAAACAA
>CBFHUV010000166.1:0-1766 GCA_965659055.1 Polaribacter sp. | reverse complement strand
TAGCCTAAAGATACATCGCAAGCAAGATGCTATTCTCAATCAATTTATTGGGGGGTTTGAAACTCAAACACCCTTGTTTACTACCTTTGAACTTGAGGATCAAAAAGTAGGTGCTTTGTTTGGTCAGGGAATCTGGAAATGGCGAGCAGCTAGTTTTAGAATATCAGGGTCATTTCAAGATTTTGATGCCTTTATAAGCAATAGTATTCAATTTTTAGCTTCCGCAAAGAATAGGGAGCGTTTAAGTGTGTCTGTGGAAAATTTGTACCCAGCAAACAGCCCAATTAAAATTAGCGCCACTTATGTTGATAAAAACTACAAGTTTGACCCTCGTGCAAAATTAAACCTAAGACTGCTAAATACAACTAAAGGAACCATAACTAATGCTCAATTTTCTTTACTTGACAATTCCTTTGAAGCCATCGTTAAAGAATTGGCACCTGGTGATTATCGTTATACAGTTAGCATTGATAATCAAACCCTTAAAAAAACAGGTGGTTTTAAAATAACTGATTTTCAAATCGAGGAACAATTTTCCAAAGCAAACCTTGAAGATCTAAAGGTATTGGCAAAGAATAGCAATGGAACGTGGAATACACCAGCAAATTTACAGAAAACAATTAACGACCTATTGGATAATGAAAACTATAAAACCATTCAAAAAAGTACAAAAACACAAGAGGAGCTAATTCATTGGCCTTTCCTTTTAATTTTAATCGTCTTTTTGTTTTCTATAGAATGGTTGATACGAAAATACTATGGTAAGATTTGATTTTACCATTGGAATACAGGTTATTTTCCTTTAAATTGTTCGAAATTTACTCCAAAAGAAACATAAATTATGAAATATCATACGAGAAAATGGGTGAAACCAGAAGATTTAAATCCAAACGGGACTTTATTCGGAGGCCGTCTTTTGCAGTGGATTGATGAGGAAGTCGCCTTGTATGCGATCATTCAACTCGAAATTCCTCGAACAGTTACTAAATACATGTCCGAAATAGATTTTGTGAGTTCTGCTAAGCAAGGTGATATCATTGAAATTGGAATTGAAGTTTTGGCTTTTGGAAATACTTCAATTACACTTAAATGCCTTGTTAGAAATAAATTGAACCAAAAAACAATCATCGATATCGATAAAATTATTATGGTCGCTCTTGATGACAATGGAGTTCCAAAAAAACATGGAAAAACTGCCATAGAATATGTGAAAGACCGATTAAAAGATCAATAGATACGAGTATTTTGCATCTTCGAACTCTTTTTATGGTCATTTAAATACAATTAAAAAACACAAAATGGGACACCACCATCATCATGAAGAAGCAGCTACAAAAAATATTAAAACAGCGTTCCTTTTAAATCTTGCTTTTACAATTATTGAAATAATTGGTGGACTGTATACCAATAGTTTGGCTATTGTTTCAGATGCGATACATGATTTTGGAGACAGTATTAGTTTAGGAATGTCTTGGTATTTTCAGAAAATATCCACGAAAAAAGCAACACAAAACTACAGCTATGGCTATAAAAGATTTTCACTTTTAGGGGTTTTAATTAATTTAATCATCTTATTAATAGGATCTATTTTTATTATCAGGGAAGCGATTCCTCGACTATTAAACCCACAAGTTTCTGATGCTAAAGGAATGATGTGGTTAGCCATTTTAGGAGTCCTTGTAAATGGTGCTGCAGTTTTTAAGCTAAGAAAAGGAAACTCACTTAATGAACGTGTGGTAAGTTTGCATTTGTTAGAAGATGTTTTG
>CBFHUV010000165.1:0-1803 GCA_965659055.1 Polaribacter sp. | reverse complement strand
CATTGCCACCAACAGCCAAAGGCAGTCCCTGAAGCGCGGGATTGTCTAATTGCTCTACGGAGGCATAATATGCATCCATGTCTACATGAATAATTTTCCGAAAAGGAGGGCTTAATTTCATTAACCAAAAATAATGAATCTATATCAATGGCTTAGAAACGAGATTGACAATCTGATCGCCTTTTCTAGAGCAGTTGATACATGGCTTTTTTCCCAGGGATGAGAAGTATTAAAAACATGGTTGGCAGTATCTATAATTTCAAGTTGACTTTCCGAATTCCAGGAATGAAGCCGTTCTCCTTCTTCAATTAAAACAGAAGTGTCTTGATTTCCGTGAAGAATGAGGTAGGGGATTTTTAAATTAGAAACCGCTCTTTTTATGTTTAGTCGTGTTTGATTTTCTAAAAAATCTTCATAAAACTGGTAAAAATGAGGCATTTGTTGCTTAGTTCTTCCGTTCAAAACATATTTTACACCTTCTTTTTTCCATTGATCTAAGTCTCCAATGGTTGCGGTTCGTTTTCCAAAGTCGCAGACCCCAGCCAGTGAAATTAGCTTTTTAACCCGTACATCTTCCTCGGCCTTTATGGCAACGATACCAGCACCTCTGCTATGTCCCATAAGAGAAACATCTTGCAAATCAACCTCTTGCCGTAACGAGGGTTCTATAAAAACCCAATCCAAAACCGCCTTTAAATCATCGAGTTCTTTTGAATAATTATTGTTTCCAAAAGATACTAAATCTGGAAAGTCAATCGGTTGTTCAACCGTTCCTCCATTGTGTGAAAAGTTAAATTTTACAAAGAAAAAACCTGCTTCTTTGAACATTTCTGCCATCATATCCCAAGCTCCCCAATCTTTAAATCCTTTATAACCATGGCAAAAAATTAGTACTGGTTTTGCTTGACTATTATGCTTTGCAAAAACATCCAAAACAATGGGTTTTTGATTCGGGCCTTCAATTACGATGTTTTTTAGCTTCTTCATTTTTTAAAAATAAAAAAAAGCGCATCAAATTGATGCGCTTTTTAAACTTATTTATAAGGAGTTATTAAACGGCTCCTTGATCTAACATGGCATCAGCCACCTTCACAAATCCGGCAATGTTTGCTCCTTTTACATAATCTACATAACCACTTCCTTGTGCTCCATATGTTACACAAGCTTCGTGAATACTGTTCATGATTCCATGTAATTTAGCATCAACTTCTTCTCTAGTCCAGCTTAAACGCAAAGAGTTTTGGCTCATTTCTAAACCAGAGGTTGCAACACCTCCAGCGTTCGATGCTTTTCCTGGAGCAAATAAAATTTTTGCTTTTTGAAAAACTTCAATAGCCTCTGGAGTCGATGGCATGTTGGCTCCTTCCGAAACACAAACACATCCATTTGCAACTAGGGTTTTAGCTTCGTCACCGTTCAATTCATTTTGAGTTGCACAGGGCAAAGCTACATCACATTTTACTGACCAAGGTCTATCTCCTGCTACAAATTTAGCAGATGGGTATTTACTTACATAATCACTAATTCTTCCACGACGAACATTTTTAATTTCCATCACAAAAGCAAGTTTTTCTGCAGTAATTCCATCAGCATCATAAATATATCCTGATGAATCTGACATCGTAACAACTTTTGCTCCAAACTCAGTCGCTTTTTCGGCAGCATACTGTGCTACGTTTCCTGATCCAGAAATAACAACTGTTTTTCCTTCAAAAGAATCACCTTTTGTATGCAACATATTTTGAGCAAAGTATACGTTTCCATATCCAGTTGCTTCTGGTCTAATTAATGAACCTCCCCAAG
>CBFHUV010000164.1:0-1854 GCA_965659055.1 Polaribacter sp. | reverse complement strand
ATTGTGGAATGCTTAAATGTGCTGTCATAACACTTGTCAAACCTTTCTCAAATAATTTTTTATACGGATACAGTTCTAAAGAATCCAATCTGGCCATATCAAAATTCACCACAGGCAGGGTATGATGAGAATCTGTAGCAGTATCTCCATGACCTGGAAAGTGTTTCGCATTGGCCAAAACGCCTTGACCTTGCATTCCTATTACAAAGGCCATTGACTTTTGAGCTACGTTAAATTTACTTTCTCCAAAAGAGCGATTTCCAATAATCGGATTTGCTGGATTGGTATTGATATCTACCACAGGAGCAAAATTAATATGGATGCCCAATCGCTTACAATGTTTCCCCAATTGCTCTCCAAATTGCTCAATCAGTTCATTGTCTTGAACCGCTCCAAGGGTCATGTTCCAAGGATAACGAAAGGTGTTTTTTAAACGCATATCCAAACCCCATTCACCATCAAAACCGATTAATAAGGGCACCTTGGAGATCGATTGATATCGATTGGTTAAGGCTGCTTGTTTTTCTGGAGTCCCCTGCATGAAAATTAAATTTCCTACTTGGTACTTCTCAATCATTTCTTCAATTGTCTTTTGATGAGCATCATCTTTGTTAGAATAGGCTTGCACCATAAACAATTGACCTATCTTTTGCTCAACAGTCATGCTCTGTAAGACACTATCCACCCATTTTGTTTGGGCCAGACTATCCAAAGTCTGCAATGGGTTTGTGTTTTGCCCTTGGAGAAGGATGCCACTAATTAAAAAACAAAATAGTATAAACTTTTTCATATTTACTGAACTAAAAAACGTTGATGCCAACTTAAATTTGCAGGTACTTCCCATTTGGTTTCAAGATCTTCTTTGGTCTGAACCATATTGTTAAATACGATGGTTTCTGCTGTAATTTTACCCTCCTTTGCACGTTTTTGAAACTCATTTAATTGAAGTATAGACACAGCGTTTCCTTCTTTAAGGGACACTTTCAACTTGTCCATTAGATCGATGTGCAACTCATTTTCCAACTGTTTTACAAAACGCACCGATGCATCAATAGAGCAACCTGAAACATTATTAAAGCCCTCATCTACTGCCAAAATCAAAAATTGATTGTATTTAATCGTAAAAGAACCTTTTAAATCATCACCATGTCGGGTCCATTGATTTATAAAATGTTTTGCATTCTCTGAAATCATTTCGGTTTCTTCTATAGTAAATGGTCGTTCAGATTGATACATCCATATTCTGGAATTTGCCGGTAAATTTTGATATTCTGTATACATCTTTATCAGTTTAGCAATTCATATTGCTTTTATCTTAAATTAAACTTTTGCTGCAAAGCCTGAAGCTTTTCTTCATCTGACAAGGCATTTTTTTCTTGAGACATTCTTTCTTTTACAGCCCGCAACACTTTTTTGGTGTAGAGTGGAAAATCTGCATTTTGAATCCAAGCATGATATCCTGGGTTTTCAATAAATACTTCTTCCACAGTTCTTCCTTTATATTTTCCAAAAGAAAAAATCTCTTGCTTTTGATCATTAAATAAAATAAAACCTGCAAAATCAGCACGCAAGCCATGGGAAGAAAACTCACTTAAGCCAGCTACGGAATTATCGATATCATCGTATTTATCAATCTGAGCCAATAAAATTTCATAGGTAGCATTGGTATCTGCCTCAGCACCATGAGCTCCTTCTAATTCTTTTCCGCAATAAAACTGATAGCCTGCGGCTAAGGTTCGCTGCTCTTTTTTGTGATAAATCACCTGAACATCAATGGCTTTTCTCTGGTTCATATCAAAGTCAATCCCCGCTCGCATCAGTTCTTCTGCCAATAAAGGAATGTCAAATCGATTG
>CBFHUV010000163.1:0-1870 GCA_965659055.1 Polaribacter sp. | reverse complement strand
GCCTTGATCAAAACTTACGTATAAACCATTGTCAGTTCCCAAATACAAAATTTCTGAATTTTCTGGATCTTCACGAATGACATTCACGGAAGAAGTAGGAATGTTTTCCCCAATATTTTTCCAAGTTTTTCCGTAATCTTCAGAAACATATACATAAGGAGTGAAATCATCCCAACGATAACCATTTAAGGTTGCATAAACACGTTCTTGTTTGTGTTTTGAAGCAATCACTCGAGAAACCCACAGATTTTGAGGCATAGAGCTAGATAGTTTTTGCCAGCTTACCCCGCCATCTTTAGTCAATTGGATATGCCCATCATCTGTTCCGATATAGACCATTCCAAATTTAAATGGACTTTCGCTAATGGTCGTCAAAGTACCATAGGCAACGTTTCCTTTCTTTTCACCTGAGGTTAAATCATCAGAAATGGTTTCCCAATCATCACCTTGGTTTAACGAACGATGCAATTTATTACTACCAAAATAAACGATGTCTTGGTTGTGTGGAGATAATAAAATTGGCGTTTGCCAGTTAAACCTATACGTTTCTCCTTTAACTTTACTTCTAGGAGTAATGCTTGCGCGTTTTCCATTGGCTAAATTTAAACGAGCATAACTTCCGAACTGAGAACCAGTATACACAATGTTATGATCTCTGCTGTCTACCTGAACCTGCATACCGTCACCTCCCATAATCGATTTAAACGGATTTTGCCCAGAACCATGCCATCTATTGTCTATTCGAGCATTGTGTGGTCCAAACCAGACACCGTTATCTTGCAACCCACCATAAACGTTGTAAGGTTTTTGATTGTCTGCAAACACAGCATAAAATTGTCCAACGGCAGCATAATTTAATTTATTCCAGCTTTCACCATCGTCATAACTCATGTTTACACCTCCATCATTCCCATTAATTAAATGACCTGATCGTTTTGGATTGATCCAAAATGCTTGATGATCGGAATGCACATTTTCTTTTCCAATATCTGTATAGGTTTCACCCCCATCTTTTGATTTTTGCAATCCAATCCCTAAAATATAAATTGCTTTTTTATCTTGTGGATCCACTCTTATTTCTCCAAAATAATAGCCGTAGGTAGAATAGAGGCTTAGTTTTTCTTTATTTTTTTTAGTCCATGATCTTCCTCCGTTTGAACTAAAAAAGACTTCTGCGCCAGTTACTTCAGCTACAGAATTTGTCAATTGGCTATTTTTTAAAAATGCAGGAACTTCACCAGGAGTTAAGGCTTTCGAGGCAACAAAATTTCTAATATTCGCCGCTCTGTATTTATCCTGATAGCCATGAGCTTTTAAGAAGGCATCAATTTGCTTGTTGTCTAGGTTTACAAATTCTTCAACACTAATCTTTTTAAAAGTGTCTTCAGTGAGTGCTAATGCCTCAGGAGCTTTTTTCCCATTGCTCTTCTTTTCTACATAATCAAACTGACTGTCGTGAAGTGCATAGACATTGTTCTCATCATAGACTGCCAAACCAATTCTTCCTACGCCATCTCCAATTGGGAAACCGTTCCCTGAAATGTTTTTCCATGTTTCTCCGCCATCAGTACTCTTGTAGACACCAGATTTAGATCCGTTACCAACAAAGTTCCATGCTTTTCGATCGCGCTCCCAAGAAGCAGCATACATGGTTTTGAATTTGTTCGGCGCAAAATCAAGGTCAATAACCCCTGTGTTTTCATCAATATACAATGTTTTTTTACAGGTTTTTCCACCATCCGTTGTTTTGAAAATTCCTCTTTCCTTATTCGGAGAATACAAATGGCCAATTACAGCAACCAATACTTCATTAACGTTGTTTGGGTTGATGATAATTCTACTCACATGGTGCGAATCAGGCAATCCCATA
>CBFHUV010000162.1:0-1958 GCA_965659055.1 Polaribacter sp. | reverse complement strand
TCAATAGGGTCTTTTTTTTGTAATAAAGTTACATTTAACTCGACTACTAAAATAATTATGATAAAAGTAACTAAAAAGCATTTAGGGAATTTTGGATTTGTTGTATTGATCGCATTGATGATCTATCCACCGACCAAAATTTATTTTTTGCGAATATTTTCTTTTTCTCCATCAGTAATTGTATCAGAAAATCAAATGACTCTAGAGAAAACGGACTGGCAATTAAAAGGGTTAAACACTCAAGATGTTAATTTAAATCAACTTCAAGGTAAAGTAATTTTTATTAATTTTTGGGCAACTTGGTGCCCACCCTGTATTGCTGAAATGCCTAGTATGGAAAGTTTATATGATAGTTATAAAGATGACGTTGCTTTTCTTTTTGTAGGTAATGAATCTTGGGAAACAGTATCTGCGTTTTTTTTAAAAAAAGGGTATAATTTCCCTGTTTATACAAGTCAATCAGTTATTCCAAGTATTTTGCAATCTAATTCGATACCAGTGACCTTTATTATTGATAAAGAATTGAAAGTAAATGTTAAGAAAGTGGGAGCAGCAGATTGGGATTCTGATACTGTAAAAAATTTGCTAGATAAATTAATAAAAAAACCCTAAAGAAAACATTCATTAGGGTTTTGGCTTTTTGAAGTAAACATCCATTATTTGATTTTTACAGGAACTCTATAGATAGTTCCAGAGGTGATACCTTCGATGTTAACTTTTTTGTAATTTAATTTAGTCGTTACAAAACTTTCTACTTGTTTGAAGTCTGATTCTACAGAAACGACCACCAATTCATTTTTTGAGTTTAACATAACTGCTACTTCAGCTTCAAAAATATGGTCTTTTAAGTTGTATTGATAATTACCTAATAACTTAACAATTTTAGCTCTTAAAGCTGTTTTTGCTAATTCTCCTTTTGTTGGTTCTGTGTTGTTTGCAGAAATGACTCCAACAGATGATAGACTAATTACGATAATAGCAATTGCGATTTTTAAATTTTTCATGGTATACTTGTTTTTAAGTTTATATACCTAAGACTACTAAAAAGAAGAAAGGTTCTTAAATTCTATTAATTTAACGCTTGATTAACAGCTATTAACACAAATTAAGAGTTTCTTGTTAAGAAAAGTAGAAAATATAATCTAAAAGTTGATAAAGCTTATAATGTTTATTTGATCTCTGCCAGAGTTTTCAAAAATTTGATTCATATATCCCACTTCTAGCTTGATGTTTTTATTTATATGAGTCCCTAATCCTGCATAAATTCTATTCCTATCGAATACTGCTGAGTGTGTATTTAGAAAAATTTCATTGTAGGCAGAGGCATAGAACTTGTTGCTTTCTTTTGAACTGAATGGAATTTGAAGTCCTAAGAAATATCTGAAACGCATTTTAAAATCACTCTCTATAAATCGTTGTTCAAAGCGATACCGATGATTCATAACGACACTTCCAACGGTCTGTTTTGAGGTAAACTGTTGAAAAATTCGATGTTCATTAACACTTTCTTTGTCTTGGGTTGGTTGCAAATAGTTTTCAGACAATATATAACCATAGCCTAATAGTATATTGTTCTTATTATTGTTGAAGCTATATCCTAAACCGGTTCTTAATAATAATTGTTCTAAATCTCCAATAGCGTTGTAGTTTCTATACTGAACTTCAGTATGCAGATTCCAATTATTCTTCAGTTTTGTATTTCCTATATATACAAACCAGTTTCCTAAGTCGCTTTTTTGTCCATGAAGTGCAAATGGTAGCATGCACAAACAAGTGAATACTACCATTTTTTTTATTAATTCATTTTTACACATTCAAAAACCGTTTACTAAGATTCATAAAAAGTTACAGCACCTGTATTGATATCATACATGGCTCCAACTATTTTAATTTCTCCGTTTTTCGCCATCGCAGCTAGCACTTCACTTTCATTTAAAATTCGATCAATGGTTAAATTG
>CBFHUV010000161.1:0-2046 GCA_965659055.1 Polaribacter sp. | reverse complement strand
AATGGTATCACTAAAGGTGTTTCTTGTTCCAAAATCGACTAAGGTTTTAAGGTCTTTTTTAATTCTGTCTGCTGAAACAGCATTCACAATATCATATATTTTTGCATCTGTTTGTGCATAGCTTGTAAATATTGATAGCAATGCGACTAGGCTAAAAATTAGTTTTTTCATGGTTGTTCTTGTTTAAAGATCCAAAATGGAATTTTTATGAGGGAGTATTTTATAGTTTCTTTTTTTTGCTTTTCTTTTCGCGTAATTTTAAGGATATGTTTTCCTTCTTTTAAATTTTTAGTACTGAGATAAGTTTCAAAACCGAGTTTTTTATGTTTGTTGGCACTTACTAAAAAATCTGATTCCAAAGCAACTTCATCAATATAAATCGTGTGAACTTCATTAAAGGTTTTGTAATATTCTAAGCGAAGACTGTCTCTTTTTTTTAAACTAACAAACTCAGAGTGATCAGAATTAAATTCAATACCAGATTGCAGACCTCTAATATCATTTATTGGTTTTAGACCTGGGTTGTATTTAAAAATGCGATCCTCAACTTTTTGATTAAAAACAATAAAAAGCTTTATAAATGGGTCTGTAATAACTTTTGATTGAATGGACGCCACATCTGCGAAATCATTTTTTTCTAACATTAAATCTTCATAATTCTTAGGGCTTGCGAAATAAACTGATGATGTTCGATCTAAAGCCAAATAGTTAGAGTCTTTATATTCGTAGGTGAAGAATAATAAAATTACTAGATACACGGGGATTAAAACAAAACTTAATTTTCTTCCAAATTTGTTATCCAAAAAATTATAGACGAGTGGTCTGTACAAAAATGACAAGGAAATTAGACTAAAAAATCGATAGAAAGGATAATAGATTTTGGACAACCATCGCTTCTTTTTTAAAAATCCTTGGGTAATAAAATCAACAAAGGTTAATAGAACCCCAAAAAGGATGAATATGATTAAAACTGCGCCAAAAATATCCTTAATGTTGTCTAAAGTTTCATATGACGTTTCTGGCTCAATAACAAAAAACACAACCAATAAAATACTTGCTAAAAAGGCAACACAAGCCAAAAAGTAAAATACCAGTAAAAATGAAATTGCAAATAATACGCTACAATAGTTCTCTAAGGTTGCAATATACTTGTCAAAAGAGCCAATTTTCCTTTGTAAAAAAGTGGTGAATTTTGGGGTATACTTTAATTCATCATAATCAATATCACCAGAAACATAGCGTAAACCTAGGGCTCCAATCCACAAGCCCCTCAATACAACATGAATGAGTAGGTTAAATATTAAGATCCAACAACACACTTTTATGGCAAACCAAACAAACATTTCTACCAATCGATTATCGTAGGCTGCAATAGCTAAATAGTTGTTTATAAAAGGCAAGGAAGAAAAAAGACCAAAAATAGAAAAACCTGAAATTAGCAACTCTAGTTGCCAACTTTCTTGCTGCAATTTATCCAGTAATTCTTTAAAGGAGGAACTTTGGTAATCGTTATCCATGGTTTTTAAAAAATTTGCTCTAAGATAGGATATTTATAAAACAAAAAAAACCACTTCAGAATTTTGAAGTGGTTTTTTATTTTGTTGAATTTGGTTTACTCTTTATCCATATTTTTTGTCATGGTAAATCCAACAAATAAGGCGGCCCCTGCACTTAAAAAGATAGAAGCAGAATAAAAAATTCCTTCGTCAATGTAGTTGTCTGGACGACTTGAATACGATCCACTATATCCAAAATTGTAATTCAATAAGGCTCCGAATAAGATCCCAACTCCAATCCCCATTGCCAATAAGGCTAGGTTTAGGATAAATACCTTTGCAAAGGTTGAAGATCCTTTTTTGCGTTCGCCAGACATAAAAATTTTGGCATCAACTCCTTTTTCTATAAGGGCTAAACGTTCTTTGTTTCGAGTAGAAAAGTATAAATAAAATACTCCAAAAATGCTCCCGAAAATTACCGCTAATACTGCTACTGCATCCATGTGTTATTGTTTTAAATTTAATGATTAATTTTAATGCGTTTACCCAT
>CBFHUV010000160.1:0-2090 GCA_965659055.1 Polaribacter sp. | reverse complement strand
CATCACTCACAATCCTGATGAATTTTGATTCATCAGGATTTTTTTTGTTTCCAAAATGCGCATGCTCGCATGCCGGCATTTTGGGACAAAAAAAATACAAGCAGGGCGCAAGCTCTGCAGGATTGTGTTTGCATCAGCGGTCTCCAAGGGATGCACGACCGACAAAGGAGGGAGTGACTCCCTTGTCTAGGAAGTAGAAATTTTGGTAGTCGCATGCCGGCATTTTGGGACAAAAAAAATACAAGCAGGGCACAAGCTCTGCAGGATTGTACCTGCCTACGGCAGGCAAGTTTGCAGAAGCGATCTCAACAAGGCCTGCCTGCCGCAGGCAGGGATGCCCGCCTTCGGCCGGCAGGCCCGAAGGTAATCCCGTTTACCCTCGAAGAATAGCAAAGCGCCTTCTTCGAGCATCCAAATCCTTCTCCCCGAATCCCTCACACATATTCCCAACCACTCCAACAACCCAAGCAACAGCAAAGCGCCTTCCAAGCTGACGCGAATCCTGCCCCCAAATCACTAACCCTTCTAACAACCCCAAAAACATCAAATCACCTCCAGCAATTTAGAATTCCTAGTACCATCATAAAACCCCACCTTTTTAAATTTTTCATTTAGACACTGATTGTTTTCTTTTTTGTATTTTGGTTTGCTGAAAAAGAGCTTAATTAAAACTTCTAAATGAATACTTCAAAACTAGCAAATAAAACAATTTTAGTGACCGGAGGAGCTGGTTTTATTGGCTCGAATTTATGCGAGGCCTTATTAGATCTAAATGCAAAAGTTGTTTGTTTGGATAATTTTTCAACTGGCAAAAGAGAAAATCTTGTTGCTTTACAAAAGAGTTCTAATTTTTTATTAATTGAAGGTGATATTAGAAATTTAGAAACCTGTAAAAAAGCAGTTGAAGGAGTTGATTATGTGCTGCATCAAGCCGCTTTAGGATCGGTGCCAAGATCTATAAAAGACCCCATAACCTCGAATGAAGTGAATGTGAGCGGGTTTTTAAACATTTTGGTTGCCTCAAAAGAAGCTTCTGTAAAACGCTTTGTCTATGCGGCGAGTTCTTCGACTTATGGAGATTCTAAATCCATGCCTAAGGTAGAAGAGGTAATTGGTATGATATTTCTTGGAAAGGTGATTAAAGTAAGTCTGGCGGTATTGCCACTAATATTGGAGTTCATTTTTACGATATGTTATCTTGGATTTTTGGCGAAGTGCAAGAGAATGTTGTGCATCTAAGAGAAAAAAATAAGGCAGCAGGTTATTTGGAGTTCCAAAATGCAACGGTTCGGTGGTTTTTGTCTATTGATGAGAAAGATTTACCCAAATAAATAGCATTTAAAGGGCAGAGAACCTATCGATCAATCGAAATAGATGGTGAAGAGTTGGAGTTTAGTGATGGTTTTACAGAATTGCATACAGAAAGTTATAGAGGAATTTTAAATGGACGAGGTTTATGGACTTGTATAGGCTAAGCAGTCGATTCAAATAGTGCATGAAATCCGAAATAGTATTATTTCAGTAATTGGGGAGAAACATCCTTTTTTGAAATAAAGAAAAAAGTCCTACTGTTATGCAGTCGGATTTGCGTGCGTTCAATTGAAAGACAAAGACTAAGACTAAGACAAAGACTAAGACGTAAAAAAGATCCAATTGTCTCGGAGTCATGCAGTCTCTATAAAATTGAATATATTGCGCAAAAAAGAAAAAGATGAGTAAAATATTAAATTTTGAAGAGTTAGAAATATGGAAATCCTCGAGAGTTCTTGCAAAAGAGGTGTATGAAGATTTCAAAAACAATAAAGACTATGGATTTAGAGATCAAATTCAAAGATGTGCAGTTTCGGTAATGAATAATATTGCAGAAGGATTTTGTAGAAAGGGGGACAGGGAGTTTCATCAGTTTTTAAATATAGCCAAAGCGTCATGTGGAGAATTGAAAAGCATGTATTATTTATCAGAAGATATAGATTATGTTACGACTCAAAAAGCTGTTGAAAGAAGAGAAGACGCTTCGAAAATTATGAATGGTATAGGTAAGTTTATGCAATATCTAAGAAAAAAATAATTATTCAATAGACATCAAGACA
>CBFHUV010000159.1:0-2127 GCA_965659055.1 Polaribacter sp. | reverse complement strand
AAAAATGTCAATATTACCATTGCGGTTATTGTAGGCATATTAGTACTTATTTTCTTGTTTATCATTGATTTTGACCTTTCAATTTTCGTAGCCTAAGATGCCAAATATCATACAATTATTACCTGACCATGTCGCCAATCAAATTGCTGCTGGTGAAGTGGTTCAAAGGCCAGCTTCTGTGGTAAAGGAGCTCTTGGAAAATGCGATTGATGCCGGTTCAGATTCCATAAAACTGCTGATAAAAGATGCAGGGAAAACGTTAGTTCAGGTAATTGACAATGGAAATGGCATGAATGCCACCGATGCAAAAATTTGTTTTGAAAGGCATGCTACTTCTAAAATTAAAAATGCTGAAGATTTATTCAATTTACACACCAAAGGTTTTCGAGGCGAAGCATTGGCCTCTATTGCGGCTATTGCCCAAGTTGAGCTAAAAACCAAATTGGAAAATGAAGAATTGGGAACCGCTATCAAAATTGAAGGTAGTTCTATGATTTCACAAGAGATTGTCGCCTGTCCTAAAGGCACAAGTATCGCTGTAAAAAATCTTTTTTTCAACATTCCTGCAAGACGTAAATTTTTAAAATCTGATGCCATTGAAACTCGACACATCATAGATGAGTTTCAACGAATTGCTTTAGCACATCCCCAGATTGCTTTTTCAATGCATCACAACACCAATGAAGTATATCATTTATTGGCGAGCAACCTTAGAAAACGAGTTGTTGCCATTTTTGGGCCAAAAATGAATGAAAAGCTGGTTCCTATTAAAGAAAATACAGAAATTTTAGCACTTCAAGGTTTTGTTGCTAAACCTAATTTTGCAAAGAAAAAAAGAGGAGAACAGTTCTTTTTTGTCAATGATCGATTTATTAAGAATGCCTATTTAAACCATGCAGTTAGTAGTGCTTTTGAAGGTATGTTGGATACTGGAGCCTACCCTTCATATTTTTTATATTTAACAGTACCTGCAGACAGTATCGATATCAATATTCATCCGACAAAAACAGAAATAAAATTTGACAACGAAAAAGATTTATACGCTATCATAAGAGCGACTGTAAAACACAGTTTAGGTCAATACAATGTGGCGCCTATTTTAGATTTTAATAGAGATGCTAGTTTAGACATACCCTATGAATACAAGGAGCGAAAATCATATGCAGGCACCCCACCAATAAAGGTAGACCCGCATTTTAATCCATTTGTGTCTGAACCAAAACAAAAAGAAATTAGCTTTCCTTTTCAAAGAGATGAAAATAGTTGGGAGACTTTATACGCCTCTATGGAACCTCAGGAAACAGATGCTCAGATAGCCATGTTCGATAGCCAAAGCGAAATAGATACAGGCAAAACATTTCAAATTCAAAAAAAATATCTTTTGAGTTCTATCAAATCAGGCATGGTTTTAATCCATCAATCTTTGGCTCACCAAAGAATCTTATATGAAGATTTTTTAGAGAGTATTACAGTAAAAGAGGCAGTTAGTCAACAGTTATTGTTTCCTGTAAGTATTTCTTTTTCTCGAGACGAAATAGAAATGATTGAGGCTATTAAGAATGATTTGGAAAGCGTGGGCTTTTTATTTGAAGAATTTGAAAAAGAAACCATAGTTGTAAAAGGTATACCAACCTCTTTGTCTGAAAGTCAAATTACACCCGTCTTAGAACAATTATTAGATGATATTTCACAAGAGATCCCCGATGCAAGTTTTAGCCCATTTGACATTATGGCAAAATCATTCGCAAAAAGTTTAGCGATTAAAACAGGAACAGCTCTTAACGTAAAAGAACAAGAAACTTTAGTCAATGACTTGTTTTCTTGCAAAGAACCAGCGGTTTCTCCTTTTGGGAAAACCATCTTTAAAACTTTAACTATCAAAGAAATTGATGCTATTTTTAATAGTCATTAAAAAATAAATATTATGGGAAGACTTACCGAAGCTATCAAACATTTAATCATAATTAATGTGATTTTATTTTTAGTGCCTCAAATGATCAACTTAGATTTGGGACAGTTTTTTGCCTTATACTTTCCTCAAAATCCAAATTTTGGCTTTTGGCAATATCTTACCCATATGTTCATGCATGGTAGTTTTATGCATATTGCTTTTAATATGTATGCTTT
>CBFHUV010000158.1:0-2289 GCA_965659055.1 Polaribacter sp. | reverse complement strand
GTAATTCTTGTTCTCTTGTGTATTATGCAACACAACGTGTGCGTATATAATTAGTTTTGGATGGCTTATATTGTGCTCTTGGTGTGCCGACAAGATGTTGATACAGTTGCTGGAGGCACTTGGGATGCTAGACAATATAAGCGTTCCTTGATTTTTGTTCTTTCTATACCCTCTAAAAGTAACTATTTTTTTGAACTCTTCTAAATTTTAAAAATTAATTATATGCGCTGTTGTGTTTAGTATGCTTTCTCTGTTCGTATTTTTTTAAATAACCGATCTAGCGTTTTTGTTTTTTACTCTCGTTTTGAAATCGAAATCTTAGCATACGGCGGATTGTAGCCGCTACAATGAAAGGGATCCTCAACTCAAATTTTTTATTCTAAGATGAACTATATAACTCCCTTATATGGATTGTCTTAGAAGAAAAGGATTCGTTCGGGATCCAACTCGCTAATAAAAATCATCCTCGTTGACAAACTCCAATTTTTCTCGTTAAAAAGTACTTGTTTTTATGAATCTGGAATACAACTTCTTGACTTTCTAATTTCTTTTCAAGAACTTGGCCAAACTGTATACGTTGCAAACGTATTGAGAGTCAACTCTCAACGATTACAATCGAACAGTTTGAAGACTTGTATAAATCGTAGTCCTTTACAAAAAGTGGCGTTGAATTTCGGGATTTTTATCACTGGAATCCCCGAAGGAATCTAAATTTTAGTTGATGACCAAAAGGCTGCAATATGAAAAACAACTGGTTATATCGAGAACAAAGTTCCCTTTAAATCTATTAATTTTCCAGATAAAAGGGCAAAAACAGCGCTTTATCCGCTCAAAATTGACAATTAGATCAAATGCATCCATCATCAAGTTTGAGTTAGACAATATAGAAAATTATCAACACTTTTAGTCCTGTTTTGGGTTCTTAATCATCAGGGTTCAAGTTTTCGGTATTCAACAAAGGCGTTGAGCCTTTAGTTTCCTTACTGATATTCAACAAAATAGTATCCAGAGGGCTTCTAATCTCTAATAAATCTTTTTTGGCTACATGTGTATAGATCATGGTTGTTTCAGGCTTAGAATGCCCTAATAACTCTTGTATATGCCGTATTCCGATGCCATTCTCAAGCAAATGAGTCGCATAACTATGCCGTAAAGTGTGCGGAGTTACTTTTTTAGCAATTCCAGCCTTTCTGGTAGCCAAATGCAAAAACTTTCGAATGCTACTTGCAGAATACATCCCGCCAGGAACACCTTCTACAAAATACCGCTCAGGTCGATAGCTCAACAAATAGTTTTGCAACAAAGGCACAAAACTGTCTGCCAAAATCACATACCGATCCTTCCGTCCTTTTCCGTTCTTTACAAACAATTGCCGCCTAGAAATATCAATATGTCGCAGCTCCATGGCCAACAATTCACCAATCCGCAAGCCTGCCGAATACAACAGAGCAAGGATAGTTCTATGCTTCAAGTTTTTAGTTAATTGAAGTAGTGTAATAACTTCATTTTGAGAGAGTACATTAGGTAATATTCTTGACATTTTAGGACGTTCTAACTGCAAGGCATCCAAGGTACACTGCGGATAAAAAGCCACCAGTAATTTCAAAGCACTTACAAACTGACGTTGCGAGCTAATACTGTATTGTCTGGGTACAAATACCTGCTCAAAAAAGCGTTCCACATCTCGGTTACTAATCACCTCCAAAGTCTTGGGCTGAATAAAATTTACGAAATCTGCAACAAAGGTACCATAGGTAGCAATGGTGCTTTCGCTATAGCGCTTACCCGCTAAATAACGAGTAAAATCAAGTACCAACCGTGTATGGTCAGCCGTTAAGTGTCGTTCATTCTTTGCACCCCGCTGAAGTGGGTTTTTATCCAATGAGTCGTGTAATAGAAGCACACAGGCATCCGCCATGCGTCGCTGGACTTCAAGCAAAACTGCTTCAGAGTATGGGCATACCCATCCTTTTTGGGTTCTACTAAAAGTGAATTTCTGAAGACTTTTAACAAGAGTGATAAGTTGTTGGTTATAATCAAAAAGCAACAACAAAGTCACCTGTTTTCTGTGCAATACCTTTTTTACCAAAACGGTATTGTCATGGGTAGATAAATTTTTCATAGCAACCCAAAGATACAGAAAGAAAAAACAAGAAACAATTAAAACTTAGCCAATCAACTCATACAAGTTACTGCATTTCAGTAGTATAGCAATTGTATTTCTAAAATAAATTTCAAAAATCCGTACTATTCAAAGCGCAAAAACCCATCAACAAGATTCATTTTAAT
>CBFHUV010000157.1:0-2323 GCA_965659055.1 Polaribacter sp. | reverse complement strand
TTAGAAATTTCGTTGCATCGAAAGCCTTAACTCCTGGAGAAGTTCCTGCATTTTTAAAAAATAGCCAATTGACAAATACTGTGGCAGAGGTAACTGGTGCAGAAGTGTTTTTTAGTTCAAACGGAGGAAGATCATGGTCTAAAAAAAATAAAGAAAAGCTAAGTCTTTATTCTACTTATGGCTATTATTTTGGAGAAATAAGAGTAGATCCTCAAGATAAAAAAGCCATTTATATTTTAGGAATTGGTTTGCAAAAATCGAAAGATGGAGGTGAAACCTTTACTGATATTGGAAAAGAAAATGTGCATTCAGATCATCAAGCTTTTTGGGTCAATCCAAAACGATCTGGTCATTTAATTAATGGAAATGACGGAGGTGTAAACATGAGCTATGATGATGGTGAAAGCTGGAATAAATTAAATTTTGCTGCCGTTGGACAATTCTATGCAGTGTTTGCTGACAATGAAAAGCCTTATAATGTATATGGTGGTTTACAAGATAATGGTGTTTGGTTTGGCCCAAATAATGCTAGAGTAGACAATAGATGGCATGGGTCTGGACAAAATCCGTTTAGATCTATTATGGGAGGTGATGGTATGCAGGTTCAGGTAGACAGCAGAGATCATAATATTGTGTATACAGGTTCTCAGTTTGGAAGTTATGCGCGTTTAAATTTAGCCAACGGGAAGCGCGCAAGCATCACGCCAAGAAATAAGGTGAAAGGAGAAACTTTCAGATTTAACTGGCAAACACCTATATTATTATCTCCACACAACCAAGACATCGTATATTTTGGTAGCAATAAATTACATCGTTCATTAAACCAAGGTGATGATTGGGAAACCATTTCTGATGATTTAACCTCAGGCGAAAAGAAAGGAAATGTTGCCTATGGTACTTTGACAACGATTAGTGAGAGTCCATTTAAATTTGGAATGATCTATATCGGAACAGATGATGGACATATCCAATTAACTACAGATGGTGGGGTAAGCTGGCAAAAACTATCTAGTTCTATGCCTCAAAACCTATGGGTTTCTCGGGTGATTGCTTCAAAACACAAACAAGAACGCGTTTATGCAACCTTAAACGGGTACCGTTGGGATGATTTCACTCCTTATGTGTATGTTTCAGAAGACTATGGAAAAACATGGAAAAATATAGGAAAAAACATTCCTACCTCTTCTGTGAATGTCATTCGTGAAGATCCAGAAAATTCAGAAATTTTGTATTTGGGAACAGATAATGGTTTGTATGTAAGTTTTGATCAAGGAAGCAACTGGCATCCTTTCTCAAACAATTTCCCTAATGTAGCTGTGCATGATTTAGTAATTCAACCAGAAGCAAAACATTTGGTTGTTGGAACTCATGGTAGAAGCATTTATACTGCAGATATTTCTTTGCTACAAAAAGTAACTAACAAAATCCTTGCTAAAGACTTCCACTTATTTGATGTTGAAGCCATTAAGCACAGCTCAAACTGGGGGAGAGCTCGTTTTGGAAGATTTGCCCCGGCACCGAATGTTGATATTTCCTATTTTTCAAACAGTGCTAAAAAATCGACTGTAAAAATTTATTCAGATAAAATTCTTGTTGCTACATTAAATACGAAGCTAGAAAAAGGATTAAATGCGATGAGCTATGATCTTCAATTTTCAAATCATGGAAAAAAAGATTTTGAAAAAGGAAACAAAGTTAGTATTGATAAAGCAGACAATGGTAATTATTATTTACCAAAAGGAAAATATGTCATAAATTTTGAAGGACAAACAACTGTTTTAGATATTAAATAGGCCTTTTTTATTGGCATACAAATTTTAAAAAAATAAAAAACAGTACCTTTATCCTATGAAAAGAGTACTGTTTTTTTTTGTTATTTGTTTGAGCTGCAATGGCTATGCTCAGAGCAATTGGCAGCGCTTTAAACAGCTCCTACCAGCACAGAAAACTTGGGTAATTCTACATCCTTTTAAGGCAAAAAAGGCCTATAAAATTTCTTTAGAAGCTACTAATGTTAGTGATTCTATCGCAAAAACACACTTGCTCGATGGAGATGTCACTGGTGGCCAAGTGGATGCTTTTAGACATGCCTACTGGATGGCTCGTTTGAATCAAGAAATTGGAAAATCCGCAGCTAGATCCTTAGGGAAAGCGCACGAAAAAGATAATTATAGACAGTTTAAAGATCAGTTGTTGGAAGACGGTGTCTTTCCCGATAAAATTTCATCAGAAATGGACCTTATAAACAACAATGTTGGACTCAATTAAACAAAAAAAAGAAAATCCTATCCAAAGGATGGATTAATTTATAGAATTGTCAATG
>CBFHUV010000156.1:0-2440 GCA_965659055.1 Polaribacter sp. | reverse complement strand
ATTGCCAATAATTTGTTCACCATGGCAGTGTCAGAAACCTTAGCTTGAGCAACTAATGAACTGATTTGTTGTTGGTTCTGTGCTACGTTTGGAAACAAATAGGTAAACAAAGATTTTTCGTCAGCAGCACTGGTAGAGTCTTTGTCTTTTAATAAGTTGTCAATATCATCTTTTTTAATCTCATCATTTTTGGTTGATGGATTTTCAGCTTTTAAAATTTCAGTTGCTTTTTGGTTCGCAGCGAAGAAATACGACTGTACATCAGCATTGGTAAATACTTCCCAAAATTGCAATTTAGCGGTACTTTGTAATAATTTAGTTACACGCACAATATCTTTAGCTCCAGGCAATTCAATAGAGATTCTTCCAGAATTTCCAATTCGTTGGATGCTTGGTTGCGTTACCCCAAATTTATCGATTCTACTGCGTAAAACTTCAAAAGCAGTGTCAATAGAGTTGTCAATTTCTTCTTGAATGATTGGTTTTACTTCAGCATTGGTCTTGTTAAAGTCAATTTTATCACGCAATGATTTGTTTCCAAAGATGCTAGGATCACTTAGTTTTACCGTTCCATTGCTTAATTTTTCAAATTCAGCAAAAAATAAATTCAAGTAAGTGTCTGTACTGCTCTTTTGAGCCTTATCAGCCCCTTCTAAGGCTTGATTAAAAATGGCATTTTTAGAATTGTCAGACAAACCAATTAAGATGTCTTTTACAGAAACTTGCAATACTGCGTTGATTCCACCTTTTAAATCAAGACCAAGATTCATTTCTTTGTCTTTGATATCATTATAACTAAACTCAGAAAAGCCTAGGTTAATGATGTTGATATTTCCAACACTATCTAAATATTTTTGTTCAAATTTAGCCAGTTCTTTACCATCTCCTTCTGCGGCTCTTGCTTCTGCATATGCCTTCGCACTGTCCTCAACATTCCCAGCGAAATAGGTAAATGATAATTGGTATAAACTCACTAATCCAAAAAGGATAGCAAATAATCTAATAAGTCCTTTGTTTTGCATCTTCTCTTAAATTTTAATCGACTTCTTTGTAAAAACGTGCAAATATAGTATTTCAAAAATGAGTAAGCAATTGTTTTATCATATTTTGTGACATAAGTATTTTGTTTTTCAAAGCATTAGTTTTTTTGAGTTCGATAAACTGCATAAAATTGCTATATTTACTCGCTTTTCTTGGAGAAAAGAATGAAAAATAAACTTAAAACAGTCCTTATGTCCCATAAATCTGATATTGAAATTGCACAGGCTAAATCACTTACACATATAAAAAATATTGCAAATCGTTTAGGAATCGATGAAGAACGGATCGAAATGTATGGAAAATTCAAGGCCAAGCTTCCTTTAGATCTTATTGATGACGAGAAAATTGCGAAAAACAATCTGGTATTGGTAACAGCCCTAACGCCAACTCCAGCAGGAGAAGGTAAAACAACGGTTTCTATTGGCTTAACGGAAGGGCTAAATAAAATAGGTAAACAGGCTACTGTGGTGCTTAGAGAGCCATCATTAGGTCCAGTTTTTGGTATTAAAGGCGGAGCAGCAGGAGGTGGGTATTCGCAGGTAGTGCCAATGGAAGATATCAATTTGCATTTTACCGGTGATTTTAATGCAATCGAGAAAGCAAACAATTTATTAGCGGCGCTTATTGATAATAATATTCAAGGAAAAGTAAACAACTTAAATATTGATCCTCGTACTATTTTATGGAAACGGGTGATTGATATGAATGATAGGGCCTTGAGAGATATCACCATTGGTTTAGGAGGAACAGCAAATGGCGTTCCTAGACAAGATGGTTTTAACATTACTCCAGCATCAGAGGTGATGGCTATTTTGTGTATGGCGACCAATTTAGAGAACCTGAAAAAACGATTGGGTGATATTTTTATAGGGTTCACCTATGATAATCAACCTGTTTTTGCTCGTGATTTAAAAGCAGAAAACGCCATGGCGATCTTGTTAAAAGATGCAATCAAACCAAATTTAGTGCAAACCTTAGAAGAGAATCCTGCTATCATTCACGGAGGTCCTTTTGCAAATATTGCTCAAGGAACCAATACCATTATTGCTACGAAGATGGGGCTTTCATTGTCTAATTATGTGGTTACTGAGGCCGGTTTTGGAGCCGATTTGGGAGCAGAAAAGTTTTTAAATATTAAATCAGCCTTTGCAGGCTTGAATCCTAAATGTGTGGTATTGGTCGCTACTATTAGAGCATTGCGTCATCATGGTGGTGCCAAGGCAGAGGAGTATAATACACCAAGTATGGAGCGTGTTCAAATAGGGTTTAAAAATTTGCAAAAACATATTGAAAACATCCGAAAGTTTAATATTGAACCGGTGGTCGCTATCAATTCTTTTGTTTCTGATTCTCCAGAAGAGGTTGCATACATTAAAGAGACTTGTGCGGCTATGGGGGT
>CBFHUV010000155.1:0-2485 GCA_965659055.1 Polaribacter sp. | reverse complement strand
ACAATGCCAAGGTATCTTTTGATAGAAATAAAAGTCTTTTTGAAAAGGGAGTTATTTCTCGTCAAGAATTTGAAACCTCGGAATTGAATTACAACAATACAAAGTTGAATTTATCAAATGCAGAATCTGATTTAGAAATTATTCGGAAAGGATCTACTTCTGGTTTGGGTCAGACAGCCAATACAAATATTAGAGCAACAGCTTCTGGTATGATATTAGAAATTCCTGTTAAAAAAGGATATCAGGTTACTCAAACAAATGACTTTAATGCAGGGACTACAATTGCTAGTATTGCAGATATGACGAAAATGATTTTTGAAGGAAAAGTAGATGAGTCTGAAGTGAGTAAGTTGAGAGAGGGTACTAAAATTGAAGTGTCTTTAGGGGCCATAGATGGCACTAAATTTCCAGCAACCTTAAACTTTATAGCCCCTAAAGGGACAGAAGAAGGAGGGGCCGTACAGTTTAAAATTAAAGCAGATGTTACTTTAGATAGTCAGTATTTTATTAGAGCAGGTTATAGCGCTAATGCTGATATTGTTTTAGAAAAGAAAGAGAATATTTTAGCAATAAAAGAAGCTTTATTGCGATTTGACAATAAAACCGAAGAACCTTATGTAGAAGTACAAATAGGTGATAAATTCGAAAAGAGAACATTAAAACTAGGAACCTCTGACGGCGTGAATGTCGAGGTGATTTCTGGAGTTACAAAAGAAGATAAAATTAAAGTTTGGAATAAGGCTTCTAAGTCTGATGACAAAAAGAATTAGCAGCAAAGCCACATAATATATAATAGGGAGTTTCTAATTAGAGACTCCCTATTTTAAATTATAGCTAATTCCTAGGCTCGTTGTTAAGGTATTATAGCCACTATTTGGGCGCTGAAAATTGAGATTGGAAACATGCCCAAAACCGGTTGAAAAGTACATGTTAAAACTTGTATTAACCGGGTGCTCCAATTCTATGTTTAAGTTTTCAGTAAAGGTAAATCCCTTCGCTAAACGCTCTGTTGCCGTATCTATATATCCCAAGCCAATACCTCCATTTATACCTAACGAAAGTTTTTTATACAGTATAATTTGAAAGCTAATCGAATTTCCAATCGCTAGGAGTGTCATTTCTTTTTTCTTAGTAAAACGGTCTCGTTTTTCTAAATAATTAACTTCATCTGGGGTTACAAATTGTTCATTGATGAGTTGATGATTTAAATGAACCACCTGCGGTTCAAAAATTAAAGACAAAACGAATTTTTTCTTGATTAAAGGGTAATAGAGTCTAATTTTATACGTATTTGATTGATAACTGTAGTCTGGATCATCAAAAAGTACATTATTTTCATTACCCAAACTAAATTCAAAGCCGATTTTTGATGGTATCAGTTTGCTATTAGCCTTCACTTGTCCGTAAGATATTGATATAGAACAAACAAGTGCTGCTAATAATACTATTTTTAGGCTTGTATTATGCAAATTGCTTTGCAACTTTTTCTGCCTTTTTGCTTTCGGTATAATCGTAAAAACCTTCACCAGATTTCACACCAAGTTTACCAGCCATCACCATATTTACTAATAGTGGGCAAGGAGCATATTTTGGATTCTTAAAGCCATCATATAGAACATTCAGAATAGACAAACAAACATCCAATCCTATGAAATCAGCAAGTTGCAATGGTCCCATGGGGTGCGCCATGCCTAACTTCATTACGGTGTCAATTTCTTCAACCCCAGCAACCCCATTGTACAAGGTCTCTATAGACTCATTGATCATTGGCATTAAGATTCTATTGGCAACAAAACCAGGATAGTCATTCACTTCTACAGGTATCTTGTTTATTTTCTTGGTCAAATCTGTAATAAATTCCATCACTTCATTTGACGTATTATACCCTCGAATAATTTCTACCAATTTCATGATCGGAACAGGGTTCATAAAATGCATACCAATTACCTGATTTGGTCGGTTTGTTGCTGCTGCAATTTTAGTAATTGAGATGGAAGATGTGTTTGAGGCCAAAATGGTATCATCTGGACAAACCTCATCTAATTCCTTGAAAATTTTTAGTTTTAAATCGCTATTTTCGGTTGCAGCCTCTACAACCAAACTTGCGTATTTTACGCCTTCTTTTATGGAGGTAAAAGTGGTGATGTTTTGTAAGGTTTTTGCCTTCTCTGCTTCAGAAATTTTTTCTTTTGCAAGCATGCGGTCTAAGTTTTGAGTAATGGTTGCTAACCCTTTATCTAAGGCTGCTTGAGAGATATCAATCAATTGTACATTATAACCAAATTGAGCAAAAGTATGCGCAATTCCGTTACCCATAGTTCCTGACCCTATAACTGCAATATTTTTCATGTGTTCTTTTTTATGTAAGTTCTATTTGCTTATCAAAGCAATCAATTATTTGTTGGGCTACACGCAAAGCATTTGCACCCTGTTTCAATGAAACGATTGGAGTTGTATCATTTTCTATGTCCGACGCAAAAGACTC
>CBFHUV010000154.1:0-2515 GCA_965659055.1 Polaribacter sp. | reverse complement strand
TAGAAAAAGCAAAAAAAGAGGGATTGCGCCCATCTATATATTCGCATCCCTTAGGTAATTTTGGACATAGTGCAGGGACCACCATTGGGATGTGGGATTCTCAAGGAGGAGTTCCCGTAAATGGAGATTATCCCCTACACAATAATACGGTGTATGCCATAGAATTAAATGTAACTGTCACTATAAAAGAATGGCAAAAAGACATTCGTATTATGTTAGAAGAAGCAGGGTATTTTGGAGAAGGATCTCATCAGTATGTCAATGAACGTCAAGAAGCAATTAAACCGATAAAAGTAAGTTACTAAATGAAACAAAGATGTTTTTGGGTTACAGAAGATCCCTTGTATATAGACTACCACGATAATGAATGGGGAAGGCCTGTTTATGATGATCAAACCTTGTTTGAGTTTTTAGTATTGGAGAGTTTTCAGGCGGGCTTAAGTTGGCTGACCATCTTAAAAAAAAGAGAACATTTTAGAGTCGCTTTTGATCAGTTTGACTATCGTAAAATAGCAAAGTATGATATGCGTAAAATGGAAGAACTAAGATTAAACGAAGGGATTATCCGCAATAAATTGAAGATCAAAGCTACGGTATCAAATGCTCAATTCTTTATGGATCTTCAAAAAGAATTTGGTTCTTTTTCTGAATATGTTTGGAGTTTTGTTCAGGACAAACCGATTGTGAACCATTTTAAAGACCGAAGTCAAGTTCCTGCAACTACTGAGGTTTCTGATGCACTTTCTAAGGATTTAAAAAAAAGAGGTTTTAAATTTGTAGGGTCTACCATCATGTATGCTTTTATGCAGGCAACAGGAATGGTCAATGATCACACAAGCGATTGTTTTTGTTCTTAGCTTTTACTGTAAATACGAATAGCACTAAAAAGCACGATGGCAATAATCATCCAAAAACCAACTTTAAGTGCGGTGTTTTTGTAGTAAATTTTGTGGTTTTTTATGTCTTTTCTATAGCTATATATCATAACTAGAATAAAAGAAAACACAAAAAAACCTGCAAAAATTAATTGACCCTTAGTAAACATAAAATCGTATTTTTATGCAAAAATACAAATTAATTAGTCATTCAATTCGTAAAATTAGAACCCTTTTAACATGAAAAAAAGAATCGCTGCTGTCCATGAATTTCACACTGCTTTTAAATTAGGAATCAAAAATGAGCCCACCGCAAATATTGGAGAAGACCGAAATTTATTGCGCTTTAATTTAATGAAAGAAGAGAATGAAGAATATTTGGAAGCAGCTCAAAATAATGATTTGGTTGAGGTAGCCGATGCCTTGGGAGATATGCTTTATATTTTGTGTGGAACTATTATAGAACATGGAATGCAAGATAAAATAGAAGAAGTTTTTAACGAAATTCAAAGGAGTAATATGAGTAAACTTGGCGAGGATGGCAAACCCATTTATAGAGAAGATGGAAAAGTTCTAAAAGGGCCAAATTATTTTAAGCCAAATATTAAAGCTATACTTGATAAATAATGTTGCTGAGATAGGTACTTAAGCAATTTGTATAAAAATCTATATATATGAAAAATTTAAAATTCGTTTTATATTTCCTTTTAGGTTGTGTTTCTTCATTCGCTCAAGGTGTTGTTGGTGCATGGGAAACCCAAAGTGTATCAAATACCGGAGAGGAAATTAGAGGTGTACTCGTTTTTGCTGAAGGGTACCATGTGCTAACTTGGTATGAAGCCAGTGCAGGTAGGTTTATAAGTGCCGAGGGTGGTTTGTGGAAGCTAGAAACGGATATGCTTACTCGACTAGTTGAATTTGATTCCAAAGAACCTGAAAAGGTAGGGTCAGAAGTTAGTCTCCATATAAAGTTTTCAAATGAAGAATTAGAGTTGGAAGGGCAAGCTATAAAATGGAAAAAAATTGATGATGGTTTTCCGGGTGCATTAGCAGGAGCTTGGGTTATGTCTGGAAGAAAAACTGGAGATAAAATTCAATCTAGAGATACGAATCAGCCAAGAAAAACAATGAAAATATTGTCAGGAACTCGTTTTCAATGGATTGCCTATAATACAGAAACCAAACAATTTTCGGGAACAGGTGGTGGAACTTATGCTACAATAGATGGAAAATACACAGAGACCATAGAATTCTTTTCTAAGGACAACTCAAGAGTTGGTGTTTCCCTAGGTTTTGATTATAGTTTAAAGAATGCCGATTGGCATCATTCTGGCCTATCAAGTAAAGGTACTCCTATTTATGAAGTTTGGAGTATACGACCAAAAACTGACTTTTAATTTTTGTTAAAAATTGTAACAAAAGCTCTTTATTAATACTTACAGTCATTTTTTTATCGATAAAATGAAAAACCTAAATACAAACTACATGTCTAGTCTAAAAGAAAAATGGCAGGCTTTTTATCAATGTGAAACTCGTATGATTAAGCATATTTTGGGGATAAAATAAAAGACTATAAGTCATAGTTTTGACCTTCATCTGCAAAGCGAAATCCTTCTTTCTCTAGCTTTTTTCTCTCCATG
>CBFHUV010000153.1:0-2698 GCA_965659055.1 Polaribacter sp. | reverse complement strand
ATAAATATGCAGCCATTCACGCATTCAACCAAAAATCATAAGAACGACCAACTTTAGACAAAAAATATCATGATACAATCAATAAATATTTCAAAAAAATACGGACAAGCAGAAGTGTTAAACATCGAGGCTTTAGAAATTCCAAAAGGGCAAAGTTTTGGCTTGGTTGGAAATAACGGAGCCGGAAAAACCACCTATTTTAACGTCTTGTTAGATTTAATTAGACCAACAACGGGTCATATTACCAACCACGATGTAGTCGTTAATAAAAGTGAAGAATGGAAAACATTTACAGGGTCTTTCATCGATGAAACCTTTTTAATTGGCTATTTAACACCAGAAGAATATTTTCAATTTATTGGAGATTTACGAGGCATGAATACCGCAGATGTAAATAGTTTTATTCAACAATTTGAAGAGTTTTTTAATGGGGAAATTCTAGGAAAAAAGAAATACTTAAGAGATTTAAGCAAGGGGAATCAGAAAAAAGTAGGCATTGTAGCCGCTTTAATGGGCAACCCACAAGTGGTTATTTTAGATGAACCCTTTGCCAATTTAGATCCAACTACACAAATCAGACTAAAAAAAATACTTAAGAGCCTTACAGACAACAAGGAGGTAACGGTATTGGTGTCTAGCCATGATTTGAGCCATGTTACTGAAGTATGTAAGCGCATCGTTGTTTTAGACAAAGGTAAAGTTGTAAAAGACCTTGAAACATCAGCAGAAACTTTAAAAGAATTAGAAAGTTATTTTTCGGTTTAGAAAGCGATCCTCTAAATATTCTTATTTTTACAGCTCTTAGCGACAATATTTTTGTTTAAAAAAGGTTCTTGCTAAGAGTTTTTTTATGCAAATAATTTTGCGATTTAATATATGGGTAGTAAAAAACACATAGGATATTTTTTAACTGTTCTCTTTATTGCTGCTTGCAGCCCAAAAAGAGATGGGATTATTAGTAGAACCTATAATGCCATTACCGCAAAATACAATATACTTTATAATGGTAATATTGCTTTTCAACAAGGCCTAGATGAATTGAGTGCTGGCTACCAAGATAATTTTTGGGAGCAATTAGAAATTGAAGCCCTTCAGTTTAAAGAGACTTCAACTCAACTTTCACAATTTACGAACAACACTATTGATCAACGGAAATCGGAAAACAAAAAGCTTGGACCCTTCGATAGGGCAGAAGAGAAAGCAGTAAAAGCCATACAACTGCACTCTATTAACGTAGATGGCCGAGAGCGAAACAGTCAGATGGATGAAGCTTATTTGCTTCTGGGGAAATCTCGTTATTATACGCAAAGGTTTTCACCTGCGATAGACGCTTTTAACTATATTTTATCTACGGATCCAAAAGCCAGTTTGAGAGATGAAACTAAAATTTGGAGAGCCAAAGCAAACATCAGACTGAACAATGAAGCCTTGGCGATCGAAACCCTAAGTCTTGTGTTAAAAGACCCGAAAATCTCTGATGAGACTCGAGAAAAGGTGCACACCACTTTGGCTATGGCTTATCAAAATTCAGGGAATACCCAAGAAACAATTCGACAGTTAAGTTTGGCAACGGTAAAACTTACAAACAGTGAACAAAGTGCAAGAAATTTGTTTGTTTTAGGTCAAATGTATGCTGCTGAAAACCAAAAAGATTTGGCAAAGAGAACCTTTCTAAAATTAGCCAATTACAAAAATGCATCCTATAGTTTTAAAATTCATGCCCAAATAGAGATCGCTAAAAACGAATCGAATTCGAAGGCGATAGAGCCATTAATATTAAAGTTTAAGAAACTAATAGCGGATGGCACCAATAAGAAATTCGAAGGAGAGCTGTATTATCAAATGGCACTTTTAGAAGCTGGAAGAGATAGTATAGAGCGCACCATAAGTTATTTAAAAAAGTCACTGAAATCTGAGTCTTCCGATACAAATCAAAAAACCTATTCTTATGAAAAGTTAGGAGATTTTGAATTTAAAAGATCTAATTTTTTAAAAGCAGGTAGCTATTACGACAGTGTACTTCAGATTAATAAAAACAAGCAAGATTCAAGAATCAGAATTATCAGCAGAAAGTATAATAACCTTGCTAATTTAATTCGATTAGAAAATCTTTTAAAGAATAACGATAGTATTTTAAGAATCGTTTCTCTATCTAAAGAAGATCAAAAAAAGTTTTTTGAGAATCACATAGCTGACTTAAAAGCGGCAGATCAGCAAAGAGCCCAATTGGCTTTAAATAGCAGTACTTTTGGAAGTTCTTTTTCAGGAGGTAGTGCTGTTCAGCCTAACGCAAAAGGGAAGTGGTATTTTTACAATACCCAGTTAATTGCTTTTGGGAAAGCCGAATTTGAAAAAATTTGGGGAACCAGACCTCTTGAAGACAATTGGAGAATTTCAGATAAAACACAGCTAAATTCGAAGACTGAGGATGATGAAACTGTTAAAGACGTAAATTTAGCTTATGAGTTATCTACCTACTTGTCGGCCATTCCAACCAAAAGAATCGTACTAGACTCACTTACATATTTTAGAAATGAAGCCCTTTACGAAACGGGAATTATTTACAAAGAACAATTTAAAAACCTGTCCTTAGCTATTGGCAGATTGGAGCGTTTATTAACTTTAAAACCAGATTCAGATAAGGTTTTGCCTACGTATTACCATTTATATCAAATATTTACATAGTTGAAAAGTGACC
>CBFHUV010000152.1:0-2701 GCA_965659055.1 Polaribacter sp. | reverse complement strand
AGAATCTAGAAGCTCAATATTGGTATAGCGGTATCTTCTTTTAATGCTTGCTTCAGAAATGGTGATTGCTTTAATAGCTTCGATAAGGGTGTCCACAAAATGGGCAAAAAACTTTTTTTGAATTGCTTTTAACTCACTTTCTGGTTTTTCTGGATATACCAATTTTAAATTGTCTAAGACCACTTTTTTTCGATAACCAACCAGATAGAAGAACAGAAAGTAAATTCCATCAGCGATGCTATATAGCACTCTAAATGGCAGTTTTGAAAATAGCCAAATAATAGGGTAGGATAGGTAAAAGACTAATTTGTGCATGGTGTATTTTGTCTTGCAAATATCGCATATAATTTTCTTTTAATAAAACCAGCATAGACAATTCTTTATATCTAGAAAACGGATTAAAATTAAAGGAAGCTTTTGGCACTATTCTCTAGTTTTATGTTAAGTTTGTATTTATAGAAGCCAGAAACTATGAATCAAATTTTAATAGCATTAATTGTTGCAAATGTTCTTGTTTCCATGAAAGGATTCAAGGATTACGCATTTTTAGACCGATATAAATTTCAAGTAGGTAAAATTCGAGGAGGGGAGAAAGAACGCATGCTTACCTCTGGTTTTTTACATGTAGATTGGATTCATTTGGGTTTTAATATGTATGCCTTGTATTTATTTGGGGACATTGTTGCCAATAACCTTGGAACCTTAAGTTTTTTAGCCATTTATGTTGGAAGTCTTTTGGCAGGAAGCTTGTATTCTTTAACCTATCATAAAAATGAATATAATTACAGTGCGGTTGGTGCCTCAGGTGCTGTTTCTGGAATTGTATATGCATCTATATTGATTTACCCAGACATGACCTTAATGTTATTTCCGTTGCCCATACCAATTCCAGCGTATATTTTTGGGGTAGGTTATTTGGTCTATTCTATTTATAGAATGAAGAAACAATTGGGAAATGTAGGTCATTCAGCACATTTAGGAGGGGCCATAGGGGGTTTTATAATGACCTTATTACTGTTTCCTCAAATTTTCTCTTTTAATAGAACCATGGTGCTTATTTTAGCCATACCCATCGTTCTTTTATTGCTTTTTGGAAAAAAACTGAAAGATTTATAACTAAAAAAAACGGAACATGTTTCGGTTTTTTTTTGAGCGAAAGACCTGGTTCATTTCGATTGTGCTCGATATAAACTTCTCACCCTACTTTATAGGTTTGGAAAAATTGGGAACAAAAAAAAGACTCCATATTTAAATGAAGTCTTTTGAGCGAAAGACCGGGTTCGAACCGGCGACATTCAGCTTGGAAGGCTGACGCTCTACCAACTGAGCTACTTTCGCTTATAAAGCAATGCAAATATAAGTTCATTTTTTATTTTTACAATAAAATATTTTAGAAAATTGATATTTTTCTTCATCTTTATCCGAGCCAATTTACAGGAGATTATAGAAGTGTTTAATCTTGAGTTAGTTAATAAAAAAGGGTCTTATTTATATGATTTTAATTGAAAGTATTTCGGCAAGTCAAACCTATGCCATACGAAAAGAAGTTTTAAGAGATGGGCTTGATTTACCGGTTGTTTTTGATGGTGATACAGCAGTAACAAGTTTCCACTTAGGGGCTTTTGATCAAAATGAATTAGTAGCTGTTTCTTCCTATTTGAAAACAAATAATCCAGAATTTCAAAAAGAGCAATACCAATTGCGAGGGATGGCTACTAGGCCAGTGCACAGAGGAAAAGGCTGTGGGAAGGCAATGTTGTTAAAAGCAGAAGAAATGCTTCAAGAAAAAGAGTGTCAGCTTCTTTGGTTCAATGCTAGAGAGGTGGCGCTTAATTTTTATATAAAGTTAGGATATCAGGTGCTAGGCGATCCATTTGAAATTCCGGCGATTGGTCTGCATTATGTAATGTTTAAAAAATTATAAATAAAAAGCCCCTCAATTGAAGGGCTTTTTTAATTTATTCAAATCTACTTAGTTTCTGTCTATAATGTTTCCAGAACCTACAGATTTACTTTTTATTTTTTTTGGGTTTCCTTTGTAATAAATATTACCAGACCCTACAACTCTTGCGTTAATTTCATCAGAAACTGTTGCATTGATACTTCCAGACCCTGCAATGTTTGCAGTAACTACAGCAGTTTTTAAGTCATAAGCTCTAATACTTCCTGAACCTGCAATTGAACAGGTCATTTCTTTTGCTTTTCCTGAAATATTAATGTTTCCAGAACCTCCAATAGAAGTTTTTAATTCTTTGGTATCAATGTCTATGTTTATTTCACCAGAACCGCCTAAACTTAAAGCCATTTCAGGGGTCTTTAGGGTTCCTTCTGAAGTAATGTTACCCGATCCTCCTAAGGATACTTTGTCAATGTCTCTGTAAGGAATGGTTAAGATTAACTTTCTGGTAGTTCTTATATCTACATTGCTTTTATATTTTACTTTTAAGGTAGATCCAGAAACTTCTGTTTCTATATAATCAAGAATGTTTGATTCTCCTTTAAGTGTGATCTTTCCTTCTTTACCTTTAACAAGGACCACATCAAAGGACCCTCCGATACTAATGCCATCATAATCTGATGTCTTACGAGTATCTGTTACTACTTTCCCGTTCCCGCGAACAGTTTTCGAATTTCCCCACCAGTTTTGTGCTTGTGCACTATAACTTATGGTTAGGATTAAACAGCTAATGATCATTTTTTT
>CBFHUV010000151.1:0-2723 GCA_965659055.1 Polaribacter sp. | reverse complement strand
TACCCCTGTTCCAACTCCATATACGGTATTCCAAATTTGTTGGGTTCCTGAACTTGAGTTTTTTGTACCTAAGGCCACAGCTAGACCTCCTAAGGCCTGAATTTGACCTTGACGCATTCTTTCTTGACCATGCTTAGCAAATGCATGAGCAACCTCATGACCCATTACTGCAGCAATCCCGTCTTCGTTTTCACAGATAGGCAAAATCCCAGTATAGAAAACAACTTTACCACCAGGTAAACACCAAGCATTTACTGTTTTATCTTCAATTAAATTGAATTCCCACTTATACGAATCTGCTTCCTTATTCATTTTATTATTTCTCATAAAACGATCAACAGCTTCAGAAATCTTTCCTCCTACTTTTTTTATCTGAGCACTTTTTTCTTCATCCTTTGATTTTTCATTTTTTTCTAAAAAACCTTTGTACTGTGCAAAACTTGCAGGCAACACCTGATCATCATCAACTGGAGCTATTCTTGATCTTCCAGTAATCGGCACTGTACTACAAGCAGCGATTAATATACTTACTAAAAATATTGCAACAATTCTCTTCATCAATTAAGTATTTAAATTTTCCCTTGAGTATTAAAATTACTCATATCTTACAAGATACAAAAGAAAGTCTGTTAAAATCTGTAAGTTATTTATAATTAAATCGACTTCTTAAAAAATTATTGATTCAAACTAAATATGAAACATAGCATCTCACTTCTGGTATTGGCAATTTTTATTAGCTGCAATAGCGCTGCGCAAGTTGAAAACAAAAAAAATAAGACTTTTCCGCTTCAAAAAACAGATGCTGAATGGAAAGCTCAATTAACGGAAATGCAGTATTTCGTATTGAGAAAATCAGGAACTGAAAGAGCTTTTACGAGTCCTTTAGATAAAAACTATAGCGCAGGAACCTATGTTTGTGCCGCTTGTAATACACCTGTATATGCATCTGACTACAAGTTTGATTCAGGTTCTGGTTGGCCTAGTTTTGACAGAGCCATTAAGAAAAATGTTGCATTAGATGTAGACTATGAATTGGGCTATGCAAGAACAGAATTAAAATGCGCCAATTGTGGAGGTCATTTAGGTCATTCTTTTGATGATGGCCCGAGAGAAACAACCGGAAAAAGGCATTGCATTAATGGGGCTGCCTTAAAGTTTATTCCTAAAAAGAGCTAAATTCCTTCAAAGCATTTTTAAAATTCAGTCACTTTTTCTGGACTGACAATTATTTGTATCTTTCGAATTCTAAAATTACCTTATGAAGAAAGAGGAAATTGTTGCCAAATTAGAAGAAAAACATCAAGAATTACTATTGCTCATTTCAACGCATCTAGATGAAAACTGGGAAAAAGGCCCCATAGATAAATGGTCTTTTGGTCAGCACATTTTACATCTTCTTGACTCTTTGAAATTGCTAAATAAAGCCTTAAGTTATCCAAAGTTTATATTAAAATACAAATTTGGTATTGCAAATAGAGGACTTCGATCCTATGACGAAATTGGTCAAAGATATGAAGAAAAATTAGCGAAAAACCTAGAAAGAGCAAGGCAGTTTAATAGCAAATTAACGAAACCAAGTCTTCAACAAAAAAAGGAGATTACCAACAAACTCCTGAAACAAAAGGAGCGACTTCAAAAACTTACCTTAAAATGGAATGATGTTGATTTGGACAGCTTATTAATTCCACATCCTTTAATGGGAAGAATGCCTGTTCGTGAAATTATTATGTGGACGGCTCATCACACAGGGCATCATACTCAAATTTTAAAAGAAAATTATCTGTGAAAAAACTGAGCACCCATCCTCATCTATTTTTTTTAGCAATGATCCCCATTTGCATTGCTCTCGCCTTTATTTTTTCAAAGGATCAAATTGTATTTGAATATTTTGCGACTTATTTAGTCGTTGAATTAAAATATATTTACTTCTTTTCAGCCATCTTTTTTGGATTGATTAGTTTTAATTATTTTTCTTTAAAATGGGCAGAAAAACCTGCAATTACTTCCTTAAGTTTGACACATATCCTTTTACAATGTGCTTCGTTCATCTTATTAATTACTAGAAATCATTGGTCAGGCTTAACTTCTATTGAAAACGGAAACGAACTTAACACGAGTCTATATGACAATTCAAGTTTTATTAGTTTTATTTCTTTTTTAATTTTTCTTTTGGCGACTTTTATTCATTTGATAAACTTCTTTACTAGCTTGTTTAGAAAATCTAAATAAGCGGCCATTTTCATTCTAAAAATCGTGCTATTTTCTTATATTTGTGCTTCCAAAAAAAGAAGACAAAACACATGTTTAATAATTTAAGCGATAAATTAGATAAAGCCTTACACACCCTAAAAGGTCACGGAAGTATAACAGAAGTTAACGTTGCAGAAACTCTTAAAGAGGTTCGTAGAGCATTACTTGATGCCGATGTTAACTTTAAAATTGCAAAAGATTTCACCAAAAATGTACAAACCAAAGCTTTAGGTCAGAATGTTTTAACCACATTAAATCCTGGGCAGTTAATGGTAAAATTGGTCAAGGATGAATTAACCGAGCTCATGGGTGGTGATTCCGTAGGAATTAATTTAGGAGGATCACCTACCGTAATTTTAATGTCTGGTTTGCAAGGTTCTGGTAAAACTACTTTTTCTGGAAAACTGGCTAATTTTCTTACCACTAAAAAAAGCAAAAATGTTTTATTAGTAGGTTGTGATGTGTATAGACCG
>CBFHUV010000150.1:0-2794 GCA_965659055.1 Polaribacter sp. | reverse complement strand
TTCTTTTGTCTTTTTGGAAGACTTTTTTGTAGAACTATCATTCTGTGAAGTCGATGAAGTAGAAGTGTCAGAAGAAGTATGAGAAATTCGAATGTTTGACTTGTTCGAGCGAACCTCATAAACCAGCTCATCCACCATCTTTTTCATATTATTAATAAAGGTTCCTGCATTGAATTCACCTCGTTCAATTTCTTTCAATCGTTTTTCCCATAAACCGGTTAGTTCGGCAGATTTTAGCAGTTCATTGTCAATTAAATCGATCAATTGAATTCCTGTCTCCGTCGGAAGTACGAGTTTCTTTTTTCGTTCTATGTATTTTCTTCGAAATAGGGTTTCTATGATACTCGCCCTGGTAGAAGGTCTTCCAATGCCATTCTCTTTCATCAACTCTCGCATTTCATCATCATCTACTTGTTTTCCTGCGGTTTCCATAGCTCTTAGCAAACTAGCCTCGGTAAAGTTCCTTGGAGGTTTGGTTTCCTTCTCAAAAAAAGAAGGCTCATGGGGTCCTTTTTCACCTTTGACAAAAGTGGGTAAAAGCATTTTGTTTTCTATTTCATCAGAAATTTTACTCCCTGCATCAGACGGCTGCTCAAAAACCTCACGCCATCCTTTTGTTAAAATCTCTTTCCCAGAAGTTTTAAAGGGTACGTCGGCTGCCTTTCCTAAAACAGAAGTCGTTGCAATATCGCTATCTGGGTAAAAAACAGCAATGAATCGTTTGCAAATGATGTCATAAATTTGCTGCTGGTTATAAGGCAAATTGGTTTGGATTCCTGTTGGAATAATGGCATGGTGGTCAGTTACTTTTTTATCATCAAATACTTTTGAAGATTTTCTAATTTTTTTTCCTAATAGTGGCTTTGTTAATTGACTATATGCTGTTAGCTTAGATAATATGCCGGAAACTTTTGGATAAATATCGTTAGGCAAAAAGGTAGTATCTACTCTAGGATAGGTAACTACCTTCATTTCATAGAGTTTTTGCACCATTTTTAAGGTCTCATCAGCTGAAAAGCCAAACTTGTTATTACAATAGACTTGTAAGCCCGTTAAATCAAATAATTTTGGGGCATATTCTTTACTTTTTTTCTTGCTAACAGAGACAACTTCAAAATCAGCTTCTTTAATTTTTGCTGCTAAAATGGCGCCGTCTTCTTGTTTTTCGAAACGACCCTCCTCATAATTGAAATTGGTACCTCTATAAACGGTTTGTAACTCCCAATAGGGTTGTGGTTTAAAGTTTTCTATCTCCTTATATCTATTGACCAACATAGCTAGAGTAGGTGTTTGTACCCTTCCAACAGAAAGCACTTGTTTGTACCCTCCAAATTTTACAGTATACAAACGGGTTGCATTTAAACCCAAAAGCCAATCTCCAATCGCCCTAGAAAAGCCGGCATAAAATAAGTTGTCATACTTCTCAGAACTTTGCAAATTATTGAACCCTTCTTTTATGGCTTCTTCAGTTAGTGAGGAAATCCAAAGACGTTGAACTTTTCCATGATACCCAGCCTGATTCATAACCCAGCGTTGAATCAATTCACCTTCTTGTCCAGCATCCCCACAATTGATCACAACTTCTGCTTGATCAAACAATTTTTTAATGATGTTAAATTGCTTTTGAACCCCGTCATTTGAGGTCACCTTAGTCAAGAATTTTTCGGGAAGCATTGGTAGATTGTTCAAATCCCAGCTTTTCCAATAAGGTTTATAGTCTTTAGGTTCGAAGAGTGTGCATAAATGCCCAAAGGTATAGGTTACCGCATAGCCATTGCCCTCATAATAACCATCATGTTTTGTATTGGCTCCAAGAATCGTTGCGATTTCTCTTGCTACACTTGGTTTTTCGGCAATACAGACTTTCATGTAAATAGTTTAATGGGGTCGAAATTAGTAAATTTAATAGGATATTAAAAGCGAATAAAATAGAATTACAGAAATCTTTTTGACACTTTAAGAAAATATAAACTTCCTAAATTAAAAGACTATTTAATTTAGGAAGTTCTTCTAAATTTGATCACTGAATCAGTGTCTATTTTAAATCAATTGGAACCGTTTGCTTGGTGTTTCTACTTTTCTCTGCCATAAAGCCCATAATATGACTTTCTATCGAGGCATCAATAGTAGAAGTTAATAAGCTGGCATCTTGCATTTTAACCGCTCGTACCCAATCTGTTGCTAGGGCCCAATCGCCTCCACCATGACCGCTGTTTTTATAATCTCCAACATCTTCAACTGTGATATCCCATTTGGTCACTTTATTGGTTAAAAAATCAGTATGTGTAAAAGTTTCCATATCACCGGTAATATCTCCTAAAGATCCCATAACTCTGGTTCTACGTCCGTGATAAGAAGTAAAGGCTTCCATAGAAAAGCTGGCTGTTACGTCGTTTTCAAATTCCATAGAGGTAACATAATGATCCGGTTGATCATTGTCCATTTTATACACACAACGTCCATAATTGGTCGTTTTTAATTGTTCTAATATATAATCACCGTGTTTGGATCGGTCTTCTGGAAGATCAAAAACATAAGTCCGTTGTCTATCTTTATGATAAATTTTTAATGCAGAATAAGGGCATGAAGCTTCAACAGCACAACCATCAGTACATCTTTTTGTACTTCCCACTGGAGCGTTCGATTCTTTAAACCATTTTAATCCACCAAAGGCAGAAATACTTTTACAGGGTGAACCCACCATCCATCTAAGAATATCCAAATCATGACAAGATTTTGCCAATATAATTGGGGTAGTTTCCTTTGAATTGTGCCAATTTCCTCGTACATAAGA
>CBFHUV010000149.1:0-2901 GCA_965659055.1 Polaribacter sp. | reverse complement strand
CATGCAAGAACTTTAGCCATTATAGCCCCAAGTCATTACCGTTTCAATTTCAATGACAAAAAAGAGAAATTGGCGCAGTACGCAACACGAGTATGGAATATAACAGATGGTACTTTAGAAGAAAAAGCTCAGAAAGCCATTGATAAAACAGAAGAATTTTTTCACAGTTTAAACATTGACACCCGTTTGTCAGATTATGTTTCTAATTATGAAGGAACTGCGCAATTAATTGCACAACGTTTAACTGATCGTGGTTGGATTGCTTTAGGGGAACACAAAACACTAAGTCCAGATAAGGTTGAAAAAATTGTAAGCATGGCTTACTAAATAATTTTTCTAAACAAGAAAGCCATATCCTAGGATATGGCTTTTTTTATGTAACTCCTTTTTTTACATTACAAAAAGTCTGCGAGCACTCATCATCTCCTCTACTTTTTCGCCAATCTCTTCAAGAGCTTCGTCATTGTCGTGATTTAAGATAGCTTCATCGATTAAATCAACAATCCTTTGCATGTCTTCTTCTTTTAGTCCACGGGTAGTAACCGCAGCTGTTCCAACTCTGATTCCTGAAGTAATAAAAGGGCTCTTGTCATCAAAAGGCACCATATTCTTATTCACTGTGATTTCGGCTTTTCCTAAGGCAATTTCTGCATCTTTACCAGAAATGTCCTTGTTGCGTAAATCAATTAACATCATATGATTGTCTGTCCCCCCAGAGATAATATTGTACCCTTTAGCCATAAATGCTTTCGCCATAGCGGCAGCATTTTCTTTTACTTGTATTTGATAGGACAAAAATTCATCTGTCAATGCTTCTCCAAAAGCAATAGCTTTTGCTGCAATTACATGTTCTAATGGTCCTCCTTGATTTCCTGGAAAAACAGCAGAATTAATTAAGGTAGACATCTTTTTAAGGCTACCATTTTTTAAAGTGTCTCCAAAAGGATTGTCAAAATCTTTTCCAATTAGTATCATCCCTCCTCTTGGTCCTCTCAATGTTTTATGAGTAGTGGTGGTGACGATGTGACAATGCGGTATAGGATCGTTTAAAATACCTTTAGCTATGAGTCCAGAAGGATGCGATATATCGGCCATTAAAAGCGCTCCAACACTATCAGCAATAACTCTAAATCGTTTAAAATCAATATCTCTTGAGTAGGCAGAAGCACCTGCAATAATTAATTTTGGTTGTTCACGTAAGGCAATTTCTTGAATATTGTCATAATTAAGTACGCCAGTTTCTTTTTCTACCCCATAAAATGAAGTGGTATATAATTTTCCTGAAAAATTAACAGGTGAACCATGTGTTAAATGACCTCCATGTGATAAGTCAAATCCTAAAATTTTATCACCTGGTTGCAAACAAGCCGCAAAAACAGCTGTATTCGCCTGAGAACCAGAGTGTGGTTGCACATTTGCATATTCCGCTCCAAAAAGTTCTTTGGCTCTATCAATTGCAATTTGCTCAATAATATCGACTACTTCACAACCGCCATAATATCGTTTGTTTGGGTATCCTTCTGCATATTTATTGGTTAATACAGAACCTTGAGCTTGCATTACTTGGTCGCTTACAAAGTTTTCTGAAGCAATAAGTTCTAAGCCATTTTGTTGTCTTTCTTTTTCTTCCTGAATGAGGTCAAAGATTTGGTTGTCTAGTAGCATCGTTTTGTTAATTTATTATAAAATATTCCCAAAAGTAACAAAAAATCGTTTTGCAGGTGGCAACTTTCTCCTATATTTGAAGAAATAAATATAAGATCCATTATAAATGAAAATAACAGCAAATAATCCTCAAAGAAAGTCTTGGTTACCCGTTTCAAAAAACTCTGATTTTCCAATTCAAAACATTCCATTTGGTGTGTTTATTACCAAAGATGACATTATTACAATTGGTACTAGAATTGGAGATTATGCCATAGATTTGGGAGCCTTGCATCAGCTTGGTTATTTTATTGGTATTCCATTAACTGATGATATTTTTTTACAAGATTCGCTAAATGACTTTATCGCTGATGGTCGTAAAACATGGCGATTAGTCCGCAATAGAATTGCTGAGATATTCGATGTAAATAAAACAATTTTACAAGGACATACAGAGCATAAGGATAAAGTTATTTTTACCATGGAAGAAGTAGAAATGTTGTTGCCAGTTAGCGTTGGTGACTATACAGATTTCTACGCAAGCAAAGAACATGCTACCAATGTGGGAACCTTATTTAGAGACCCTGAAAATGCCTTGATGCCTAACTGGTTACATGTGCCAATTGGTTACCACGGAAGAAGTTCATCAATCATTCCATCAGGAATTCCTGTGAGAAGACCTTATGGACAAACCAAACCTGTAGAAGGTTCAAATACTCCAGAATTCGGTCCATCAAAATTGTTAGATTTTGAATTAGAAATGGCATTTATCACAACAGATGCAAACAATTTAGGAGAGCGAATCCCTATTGAAGAAACAGAAGAGAATATATTTGGATTGGTATTATTTAATGATTGGTCAGCCAGAGATATACAAGGATGGGAATATCAGCCATTAGGGCCGTTTTTAGGAAAGAATTTTGCCTCTACCATTTCTCCATGGATCGTTACTTTAGATGCATTGGAGCCTTTTAGAGTGGCAAACCCAATACAAGATCATGAGCCTTTACCCTATTTAAGAATTGACGGTAAAAAGAGTTATGATATTAAATTACAAGTTGGAATTCAGCCAGAAGGTGGAGAAGAAACTGTAGTCGCAAATTCTAACTTTAAATATATGTATTGGACTATGGTGCAACAATTAGCGCATCATACGGTAAACGGATGTAATGTACGTTCTGGAGATATGATGGGTTCTGGTACGATTTCTGGACCTACTAAGGACAGTTACGGATCTATGTTAGAATTAACTTGGAG
>CBFHUV010000148.1:0-2952 GCA_965659055.1 Polaribacter sp. | reverse complement strand
TGTGCTATGATCTTCAATTTTCAAATCAAGGGAAAAAAGATTTTGAAAAGGCAAACAAAGTGAGTATTCAAAAAGCAGACAATGGCAAATATTATTTGCCAAAGGGAAAATATGTTATAAATTTTGAAGAACAAACAACTGTCTTAGATATTAACTAGTCTTTTCGTTCTCTTTCATTTTTAAAAATTAAAAAACAGTACCTTTATCCTATGAAAAGAGTACTGTTTTTTTTGATATTTGTTTGAGTTGCCAGATTTATGCTCAGAGCAATTGGCAGCGCTTTAAGCAGCTCTTACCTGCTCAAAAAGCTTGGGTAATTTTACATCCCTTAAAGGCAAAAAAAGCTTATCAAGTTTCTTTAGAAGCTACTAAAATTAGTGATTCAATAGCCAAAACACACTTGCTTGATGGGGATCCTAGTGGTGGGCAAGTAGATGCTTTTAGACATGCTTAATGGATGGCGCGGCTAAATCAAGAAATTGGTAAGTCAGCAGCTAAAGCTTTAGGGAAAGCTCATGAAAAAGACAATTATAGACAATTTAAAGAACGGTTGTTAGAAGATGGTGTTCTTCCCGATAAAATTTCATCGGATATGGACCTCATAAACAACCATATTGGCCTAAATTATACCCAAAAAGGAAAACCCTATCCAAAAGATGGATTAATTTACAGAATTGTAAATGAAATATTAGCAGGTGAACTTAGAATCCTAAAAAAGGACAAAGAAGGAAATTATGTGAGTTGTTCTGGAGAAATTCTTACGCCAGAAGAGCTCAAAAACAGCTGGACAAATAACAAATGTATTGTTCCTTCAAACGTCCTTTTAAAATAAAAAGCCCATATAGCTAGATTTCTAAAACTTAATTTAAGTTTATTTTCCTTCAGAGAATTTGACATATTTAAGACTTTTCTTCTTTCAAAATTATTACTTATTTAAATACGTTCTAAATAATTTAAATTTGAATAAACTTACTTGTTAAAGCAGCAGTTTAGCTGTAAATTTGTAGTAATTTTTAACTGACAAAAAATGAGCGGAATCTTAAATTCTTCAATAGCTAGAAAGTTTGCCATGGCGCTTTCGGCTTTCTTTTTGATGTTTTTCTTATTACAGCATTTTGTAATAAACATCACTTCGATATTTCCAAATAATGGAAAAACATTCAATGAGTTATCTCATTTTATGGGTACAAACGCACTAATTCAATTTGTGATGCAACCCATTTTAATTTTTGGAGTGGTCTTTCATTTTGTAATGGGCTTTATTCTTGAGATTAAAAACAACAAGGCACGTGTTGTAAAATATGCTAAAAACAACGGAGGAGCAAATTCTAGTTGGATGAGCAGAAACATGATTTGGAGTGGTTTGGCTATTTTAGCTTTTATCGTATTGCACTTCATTGATTTTTGGATTCCAGAAATCAATACCAAATACATCCAAGGAGATTTATCGGGGATGCACGATGGAAGCTTTCGCTATTTCCATGAATTGCAAGAAAAATTTGTAAGCCCACTTCGAGTAGGAGCCTACGTAGTTGCTTTTGTGTTTTTAGCACTGCATTTACTACACGGTTTTAACTCTGCATTCCAATCTGTTGGAGCAAATAATAAATACACGAAAGGATTGAAAACTTTTGGAAAACTCTATGCCATTTTAATTCCTTTAGGATTTGTGGTTATTGCATTATTTCATCACTTCAATCATTAATTCACAGTACGTATGGCAACATTAGATTCAAAAATCCCAAAAGGTCCATTAAAAGACAAATGGACAGACTATAAAAATCATATAGACCTAGTAAACCCGGCAAACAAACGTCATATTGATGTTATTGTGGTAGGGACTGGACTAGCAGGAGGTTCTGCCTCTGCTACCTTGGCTGGACTAGGATATAACGTTAAGGCATTTGCCTACCAAGATTCTCCAAGAAGAGCGCACTCTATTGCTGCTCAAGGAGGTATCAATGCTGCAAAAAATTATCAAGGTGATGGTGACTCTACTTTCAGATTGTTTTATGACACTGTAAAAGGAGGAGATTACCGTTCAAGAGAAGCCAATGTATACCGTTTGGCAGAAGTATCAGCAAACATCATTGATCAATGTGTGGCTCAAGGAGTTCCTTTTGCACGTGACTATGGTGGTTTATTAGACAACCGTTCTTTTGGAGGGGTTTTGGTTTCCAGAACTTTTTATGCCAAAGGACAAACAGGTCAGCAACTATTATTAGGTGCCTATTCCGCAATGAATCGTCAAATAGCTCGTGGTAAGATAGAAATGTTCAATCGCCATGAAATGCTTGATGTGGTTATTGTCGATGGAAAAGCTAGAGGAATTATTGCTAGAAACTTAGTCACTGGAGAAATTGAGCGTCACTCTGCACATGCCGTAGTGATTGCCTCTGGAGGATATGGAAATGTATATTTCTTATCCACCAATGCCATGGGTTCTAACGCAACTGCTGCTTGGAAAATACATAAAAAAGGAGCCTATTTTGCTAACCCATGTTATACACAAATTCACCCAACTTGTATTCCTCGTTCTGGTGATTATCAATCAAAATTGACATTGATGTCAGAATCATTGCGTAATGATGGTCGTATTTGGGTTCCAAAAAATATTGAAGATGCTCAAGCGATTCGTGAAGGAAAATTAAAACCAACACAAATCAGCGAAGAAAACAGAGATTACTACCTGGAAAGACGTTACCCTGCCTTTGGTAACTTGGTGCCTCGTGATGTGGCTTCAAGAGCCGCAAAAGAGCGCTGTGATGCTGGATATGGTGTAAACGCAACTGGAGAAGCTGTCTATTTAGACTTTGCTGCTGCGATTCAACGATACGGAAAAGAACAAGCAAAAATTCACAATATTGCAAATCCTTCTGAAGAAAAAATTTACGAATTAGGACAAGCGATTGTAGAAGCCAAATATGGAAACCTTTTCCAGATGTACGAAAA
>CBFHUV010000147.1:0-2995 GCA_965659055.1 Polaribacter sp. | reverse complement strand
AAGTAAAAACACTAAAAGTTCCTCTAAAAGGATTCATTTCTGCGTCAGCAACTGGTTTTTATGGAGCCATTACTGCAGATACCATCTTTACTGAAACGGATAAAGCGTCAGATGATTTTTTAGGGGAGGTTTGTGACGCCTGGGAAAATGCAGCTTTCGAGTTTAAGAAACTAGACATTCCTGTTACCATTTTAAGAACAGGAATCGTTCTTACCAAGACAGGAGGTGCTTTGGAAAAAATGAAAACTCCTATTATTAGTCCATTGGGGAGTGGCAAACAATACCTTCCTTGGATTCATATAGATGATTTAATCAATCTTTATTTAAAGGCTATTGAAGATCCTAGTTTTACAAGTATCTATAATGCTGTTGCTCCAGATCATCAAACCAATTATGAGTTTTCAAAAGAATTAGCAACTCTTAGCAAACGACCATTTATAGGTGTTGGGGTTCCCTCCTTTTTATTAAAACTTATATTTGGTGAACTTGCAGTTATACTATTAGAAGGAAGCAGAGTTTCCTCAGAAAAACTAAAGCATAAAAAATATATATTTACATATCCTAACTTAAAGAAGGCGCTTGGAAGTCTTCTTGAAACACCCAAATCATGAAAAAAGTTATTTCCTTCTTATTTATAGCACTAGTTGCTACTAGTTTACACGCACAAAAAAAACAATTTACACGTCAAGATTCTTTGCGTGGTTCAATTACTAAAGAACGAATTTGGTGGGATCTAAATTATTATCATTTGGATGTACAGGTTTTTCCTACAACCAAATCCATTAAAGGAAAAAATACGATAAAATATAAAGTCCTATCTCCTTACCAAGTAATGCAGATAGACTTGCAAGCTCCTTTAAAAATAACCAGAGTAACACAAAACGGGAAAGATTTAAAAGTAATCCATGAAGGAAATGCTCATTTTATTCAGTTGGTAAAAAAGCAAAAAGCAGGGGCTAAAAACACCCTTGTTGTATATTACGAAGGACCACCGAAAGAAGCCGTAAACGCTCCCTGGGACGGAGGCTTCTCTTGGAAAAAAGACGACAATGGGAATGATTTTATAGCTACTTCTTGCCAAGGGTTAGGAGCCAGTGTTTGGTGGCCCAATAAAGATCATATGTATGATGAAGCAGAAAGCATGGATATTAGTGTGCGTGTGCCATCTAATTTAATGGACGTTTCCAATGGAAAATTAAAAAAGGTCGAAAAACACAATGACAATACTACCACCTATCATTGGACAGTTGATAGCCCAATAAACAATTACGGAGTGAATATAAACATTGGAGACTATGTTCATTTTTCAGAAAAATATAAAGGCGAAGCTGGAAAATTAGACATGGATTACTATGTTTTGAGTTACAATTTAGACAAGGCTAAGGAGCAATTCAAACAAGCTCCAAAAATGATGAAGGCCTTTGAACATTGGTTTGGACCATATCCTTTTTATAAGGATGGATACAAGTTGGTAGAAGTTCCATATTTAGGTATGGAGCATCAAAGTTCAGTGACTTATGGAAATAAATACGCCAATGGTTATTTGGGAAGAGACGGATCTGGAACTGGTTATGGTTTGAAATTTGACTTTATCATTATTCATGAATCAGGACATGAGTGGTTTGCCAATAACATTACGTATAAAGACATGGCAGATATGTGGATTCATGAAAGTTTCACCAACTATTCAGAAAACTTATATGTAGACTATTATTTTGGTAAAAAAGCGGCTGCAGATTATGTGATTGGTACAAGAAGAGGTATTCGGAATGATCGGCCGATTATTGGCGTATATGATGTAAACTCTTCAGGCTCTGGTGACATGTATAGCAAAGGTGGAAACATGCTACACACCATTAGAACCATTATTGACAATGATGAAAAATGGCGAGAAATTTTACGTGGATTGAATCGTACTTTTTGGCACCAGACAGTCACAACTGCTCAAATTGAAAACTACATCTCTAAAGAATCAAATTTTGATTTTTCTTCTTTATTTGATCAATATTTAAGAGATTACCGCATTCCTACTTTTACCTATAGCATTAAAAACAATGAATTAAGCTACCAATGGACCACTGCAATCCCTAGTTTTACGATGCCGGTAAAAGTGCGAATTGATGGAAAAGAATACCTATTAAACCCTACCACTAAAGAACAAAAACTAGCTGTAAGTACTAGTGAAGGAAAACTAGAAGTTGATAGAAATTACTATGTAAAAACCCTTAAAAATTAATAATGCCAAAAAAAGGAAGTGCCAAAAACACTAAGAATAAGGCGAAACACAGCAAGTTAATGGATCGAAAAACCAACAAACTAAAGCTGGAAAAAAAACTACACAAAGAAAAATTAAAGGCCATTATTCGAACAGCCAACGCGCTTAAGAATGAGGAATCCAAATAATTAAATTGCAAATCCCGAGTAAATTATTCGGGATTTGTAATTGAAACTCTATACCTTTGTACCACCTTATCTTTCAATAGCTTAAAAAAACATTTAGAATGCCTAAATTACACAAAAAGTTGAATGAACTTTCATCAACTGCCATCTGTGGTAATGATATTAGTTCTTCAGTCCTTTATGTTTCAGCTCTAGCAATTGCTTTCGCCGGGCAATATGCTTGGATTACCTTATTAATTGTTTCGTTAGTACTATTTTTATTTAGGAAAATTTATGGCGAAGTTGTTGGCGCTTTACCTTTAAACGGAGGGGCTTATAATGCTCTTTTAAACACGACTAGTAAGTCTATGGCATCATTTGCCGCAACACTTACCTTATTGTCTTATAGAGCTATAAGGTTTTCTTATATGCTTTAAACAACATCTGTTTATTAATTTTATTCCCCTGAAAAAGAGCCAACAAGCGTCTCCCAGGAACAAAAAAACGCATGCCCAAGAGCAAGAAAAATTTCCTTTATAATAAATATAATTTATAATTATATAAATAATATAGATAAAAATTATCCTAAATTTTATTGTAACTTTGAAATTATAGA
>CBFHUV010000146.1:0-3016 GCA_965659055.1 Polaribacter sp. | reverse complement strand
TCCTGTTCGACCAACTTGATAGGTAATTTCTTTTAAAACCGTAGCTACTTGTTCTGCTTTAAACTTATATGCAATCGCCCAACGTGGTGATTTTGCAGTATAACCCAACTCTTCTTGCTGTTGTAGATTATTCACCTTTACAACTACTCCATCTGTTTCATAAGGCAACTCATGCCGCTTAATATCCCATTCATTTACAAAATCAATTACAGCATCCATGCTCGACAGCATTGCCATAGTTTTCGGAACTTTAAACCCAGCCTTTCTAGCTTCTTTTAAGATTTCAAAATGACTATCATATTTTCGATCTTCAGTAACTACTTGGTATAGTAAACAATCAAGTGGTCGCTTGGCAACCTCAGCACTATCTTGCAGTTTTAAGCTTCCACTAGCAGTATTTCTTGGGTTGCTATAAACATCGTCACCATTAGCAGCTCTTTCTTCATTCATTTGCTGAAAACCATCTAAAGGAAGTATTATTTCTCCACGAATTTCGAAATCTTTTAAAAAACCATCCTTAAGCACTAGAGGGATGGATTTAATGGTCCTAATATTCGTAGTAACATCATCTCCTTGATAACCATCACCTCTAGTCACCGCTTTTACAAACTGACCATTCTCATAGCTTAGGTTGATGGAGGCACCATCATATTTTAATTCACAGGTATAAGAGATAGAATTAGTCCCTAGACTTTTTTGGAGTCGCTTTTCCCAGTCTAACAAATCTTCCTTCGAATAGGAATTATCTAAAGAATACATGCGGTTCTTATGAAAAACCGTTTCAAAATTTTTAGTGATTTCTCCTCCTACCCTTTGGGTTGGTGAATTGGAATCATAAAACTCTGGATGTTCTTGTTCAAGATTTTCAAGTTCTTTTAGCTTCATATCAAACTCAAAATCTGATATCGAAGGGGCATCCTGCACATAATAATTATAGGTATGCATATTAAGTTCGTCTCGAAGGGCTTGAATTTTTTCTTGAACTGTCATTTCTATTAGAAATTCTTTTAAATTAATTTTACTAGGTGTAATTGATTAAAATTTCATATATTATATACAGACTAAAAAACATCTAGAATACATGAAATACGCTATAAAAATACATAAAATTTCTACAGTTGACACACTTCCAAACGCATGGAATCAGAAAGATTTTCAAGAATTACTTGAACGCTTTGATTTTCCAAACGCAGAAAGTACAGACCTTAATGAATTAAAAGAGTTATTGTTTATGGCTATTAGTGATTTTGAACCAGATGAAGCTGCTAGAATTGTCCTAGATTATAAATTGTCTGAAGCCTTAACTGAAGGGCAAATAGACCAACTTTCTCATGAAATGTTGTTGGATAAAATTTCTGAGGAATATCCAGAAATCCATTTACATGAAGCCCTTTTTAATGTGAATCAGTTGCTTTTTAAAGCATATAACGGAAAGTTCCCCAATACAAAGGCAACTCTTGTTGATTTTGAAATTAGTCCTTTAGCAAATGCCACAAAAGAGATTGATAAGGAAATTGTGGTCAAATGTTTTGCTAAAAATTTAGTTAAAAACAACGTAGCCCTTCGTCTTTTTGGACACCAATTAGATGCGGACGAGGCTTTTGAAGAAGCTAATGATGTCATTTGGCAACTCCTACCTACTGAAAATGGCTATCGATTTATCACTTCTGAGTACTGGATGGATAAAGATGAATTCTTAGCTGAAACTTTCGAAGCAAGTATTGATTTTTTCCAAGAAGAAGACTAATAAAATAACCCTTATTGTCTTACTGTACTTGTAAAATGGTTCACTTTAGGGTTGATCGGATTCCCTGAAGATCTTCTAAAAGAAGCGAGTTGTCCGCAATGCCAAATGGCATCAGCAATGGGTCCATTGATTAAATTCCAAAAAGGAATAGTCACTTTACCATTTTGGATAACATTAAATTCTTGAAGATTGCCACTGTTTCTAAATCGTGTGCTTAATGCTTCAAAATTTAACAAGGTTTGAGCTCTCATTTCCTCGAAAGTCATCTGAGCTTTTTCTTTGTTTTGTTTAAAACTTGTCTTTGTTAAACTTAATAAAGTTTTGGAAAGGTCGTAAATATGTTCCACTGTTTTTCCGCTACTTCTTACCTCTTCACTTGGTTGAAATTTCAAATCCTTTTCTGTTAAGCCTTCAGAAGCCCAATAAAAACGAAAACCCAATCCATCAACCATTCTGCTTAAAACTGCTCCAGCAGAGGCCTCTTCAGCTGCTTTTGGAATTTCATAATAAGGCAAAGACGATTGCCCCATGATCCCTACTGAAAAAAACACTGTCAAAATAAAAAAAGAGAAAGATTTCATAATACTAAGATTTGATTTTTGCTAAATTATGAAAACTTTGATATAAAAAACAAAAAGCTGGAACGAGATCGTTCCAGCTTTTAAATTCAAATTTGTTTTCTACTAATAGTAGGTATAACGTCTCACTTTCGCAATATGTTTTGCCAAGCGCATTACTTGATGAGAATACCCGTATTCATTGTCATACCAAACGTAAATAACCAAGCTATTTCCATCGGTGATGGTTGCTTTACTATCATAAATTGAAGGAGCTGAACATCCAATAATATCTGAAGAAACCAATTCGTTATCCATCGAATATTTTATTTGTTCCACTAAATTTCCTTCTAAAGCATATTTTTTCATAATTGCATTTACTGATTCTACAGTAACCTCACTATGTAATTGTAAACTTAATATTGCTAGAGAACCATTTGGAACCGGCACTCGAATTGCATTAGAAGTTAATTTTCCTGCCAAAGCTGGTAAGGCTTTTGCAACTGCAGCACCTGCTCCAGTTTCTGTAATTACCATATTCAATGCTGCTGCTCTTCCTCTTCTATATTTACTGTGCATATTATCTACCAAATTTTGATCATTGGTATATGCATGTATCGTTTCTAGGTGTCCTTTATGAATTCCAAAATTATCTTCCAATACTTTTAACACTGGTGTAATAGCATTCGTTGTACAAGAAGCTGCGGAAAAA
>CBFHUV010000145.1:0-3029 GCA_965659055.1 Polaribacter sp. | reverse complement strand
GAGAAGATTTTGGTCTTGCCGATGAGAACATTCGATTTGATGACTTTGGAGGATAAAACATAAAATGTCACTACAAGAAGAGTAATCAATTGGTAATTTTTCGATAGAAAATCAGATTGCTTTATTTTGTTCGTATTGACAAAAAATATACAAAACACCGATACTATACTGTATCGGTTTTTTTATTCGAGTATTTTTGAAAATAGCTGTATCGGGGTTTCTTTAAAAAATTGAAATGCAATGATTCCTTATAGTTAAATTTACTCTTTTTTATTGAATTAAAAATCAGTAGTTTAGTGCAAATATATTTGTAGATGGACTATACCAACATCATTTTAATTATTCTTACTGTCATTGCAGTTGTAAGTATAGTCTTGTATTTTTTTCAAGAACGGTTTTTGTTTCACCCCGAAAAACTGCCTGAAGATTTTAAATTTCAGTACGAAAATCAGAAAGTAAAGGAGTACAGTTTAGAAATTAAAGAAGGGGTTGTTATCAATGGATTGCATTTTCGAGCAGAAAACTCGAAAGGTGTTGTCTACTATTTGAAAGGCAATTCAAAAAGCATTAAAGGGTGGGGAAAATTTGCAGTAGATTTTACCTTACATGGCTATGATGTCCTAATGATTGACTATCGAGGTTTCGGTAAAAGCACAGGTAAAATGAGTCAGCAGAGCATGAAAGAAGACGCCTTGCTGGTTTATGAAAAAATAAAGGAAGTAATAGATGAAGAAAAGATTATAGTGTATGGTCGTTCTCTGGGGACTGGTTTGGCTACTAAAGTAGCCTCTGTCAACAATCCGAAGATGCTCATTTTGGCCTGCCCTTACTTTAGCATGTCTAATAATGTGAAGCGCTATTTGCCTTTTATTCCATTGGGCTTGGTTATGCGCTATCAAATGCCAACTTATAAGTGGATTAAGCATGTAAACTGCCCAATTAAAATTATTCATGGGACTAATGACAAGGTCATTAAGTTTAAATCAAGTTTACAATTGTCTAAAATGAAGCCAAGTTTAACCAGACTTTATCCAATTATTGATGGAGGGCACAAAGATTTACACAATTTTGAAAGCTATCACCGAGCCCTAGATGAAGTGTTAAATTCTAAAGCAGATACTGAACTTGACAGAAAAACCACGAGCATTGACTTTGTTCGATCTAAGAGAAAACCAAAAAAATGAAAAAGGCTAAAAAAGGCATTGTATTTTTGCTAGCTTTCGTGGTATTAATTATGGGCTTATTACAAGTATTTCAAGAGAAAATTATTTTTTTACCCGAAGCCATAGCTCCGGAGTATGTTTATGAATTTCCTTTTGATTTTGACGAGATAAATTTAAAAACACAAGACAATCAGACCTTAAATGCCTTGCATATTAAGGCAGAAAACCCCAAAGGTATTCTCTTATTTTTTCATGGAAATAAGGGGAATCTAATTCGCTGGGGGGAAATTACTTCCTACTTTACTCAGTTTAATTACGATGTTTTCGTGATTGATTACCGTGGTTATGGCAAAAGTACTGGAGCTTTTAATGAAGCCCAGATGTATGCAGATGCCCAGTTGAGTTATGACTATGTAAAACAGTTGTATCCAGAGGAGAAAATTGTGGTTTACGGTCGTTCATTAGGCGGTACTTTTGCGATAAAAGTAGGGGCAAAAAACCATCCAAAACAGGTAATTTTAGAGGCTCCCTTTTACAACTTGTATCATGCTGCTAATTTTAAATACAAGGTGATTCCAAAATTTTTATTGAATTTTAAATTCAATTCAAATCAATTCATTTCTAGTGTTATAAGCCCCATCACTATTTTTCATGGCACAGAAGATAGCACGACTCCCATAGAAGGAAGCAAAGCCTTATTTGAATTGATTTCGGCTCCTAAAAAAGAGTTTGTTACACTTGATTCTGGAACCCATCATAATCTTAGAAGTATTGAAAAATACAGAACTACTTTAAAGACTATTTTAGAGAATTAACATTTTTAGAAAGCGTACCTTTACCGCATAATATATTTGTAATGCAGACTACTTTTCAAGATTTAAATTTATCTACACAGCTTTTAAATGCTATTGAAGACCTCGGATTTGTACATCCCACACCCATTCAAGAACAAGCATTTTCTATAGTTAGATCTGGGAAAGACATTGTTGGGATTGCGCAAACCGGTACAGGTAAGACTTTTGCCTATATGTTGCCTCTTTTAAGAGATTTAAAATTTTCTGATCAGCGTCATCCAAGGATTTTAGTTTTGGTACCTACCAGAGAATTGGTGCTTCAAGTTGTTGAAGAAATTGAGAAATTAGCAAAATACATTACACTTCGTATTTTAGGCGTTTATGGAGGGGCTAATATCAATGTGCAAAAAAGAGATATTTTACAAGGTCAAGATATTATTGTAGCTACTCCAGGAAGATTATATGACTTAGCATTAAGCAAAGCCCTAAACATGAAATCAATTCAAAAATTGGTTATTGATGAGGTCGATGTGATGCTCGATTTAGGTTTTCGATTTCAGCTCTTAAATATTTTTGATATTTTACCAGAACGCAGGCAGAACATTATGTTTTCTGCAACCATGACAGAAGATGTAGATGCATTAATAACAGACTTTTTTAAAGCTCCAGAAAGAGTATCCATTGCAGTCAGTGGAACTCCCTTAGACAATATTGCACAACATTGTTATGATGTTCCTAATTTTTACACCAAAGTAAATCTTTTAAATTATTTGTTAAAAGACAAAAACACTTATACCAAGGTGCTAGTTTTTGTCGGTAATAAAAGAAATGCAGATCGCTTGTTTGAAGCGTTGGATGCATCTTTCGCCGATGAAATTTGCGTTATTCACTCCAATAAAACCCAAAATTATAGAGAGCGCTCTATTCGTCAATTTGACGATGGAATGAATCGAATTTTAGTAGCGACCGATGTGATGGCTCGCGGGTTGGATTTGGATGAAATTAGTCATGTGTTTAATTTTGATACCCCTAATTTCCCAGAGAATTACATGCACAGGATAGGTAGAACTGG
>CBFHUV010000144.1:0-3138 GCA_965659055.1 Polaribacter sp. | reverse complement strand
TGCTTGTTTTTTGAGCCTTGTGCATAGCGATGGCTACCGCTGTAACACCAGTACCACAGGCCAAAGTTTCATCCTCCACACCACGTTCGTAAGTTCTTACCTTAAAAGTATGATCGTTTAGCTGTTCTATAAAGTTGATATTGCTACCAGATTTACCATACAATTCTTTTCGAATTCTTTTTCCTTCAATATATACAGGATAGTCCTCTAAATTTTCTACCCATTCAACATGATGCGGAGATCCGGTATTTGTAAAAGCGTAGTTTTCAAATAATTGAACCTCTTTAACATCAATCATTTGCAAAGAGACTTCTCCTTTAGAAATACTTGCATAATGCACTCCATCCACAGCCATAAAATTGGTGCTTCCAGAAAAAAGCCCGAGCTTATGCGCAAAAGCAACGATACATCGACCTCCATTGCCACACATGGTACTTTCATTACCATCTGCATTGTAATAAATCATTTTAAAATCAAATTCTTCATGCTCCTCCAATAGAATCAATCCATCGGCTCCAATACCAAAATGGCGATCACATAGAAATTCAACAAGATTGGCATTTTCTTTTGGAAATTGCAAATTTCTATTGTCTATGATCACGAAGTCATTTCCCGTGCCTTGGTATTTGTAAAAAGTCTGATCCATTATAAGGCAAATATATGAATTAATCTCTTGAAAAAGTTGTGTTAAAAAGGGGTTAAAGTTCGTTAAAAAGCAGTTAAACAGATTTGAGTGGAATGTTAAAATCTTTATCTTTGATAAAAAACAATATGTATAATTATGAAAAAAACAGCTAGTTTATTGGGGATTGCAGTTTTAGGCGGGATGATTACCTTAGGGGGCTATAAAGTTTTTCTAGAGAAATCTCCCATAGTTATCGAAAAAGCTGCTACACCGGTTTTACCAACCTTTCAGGCTAATTTTAATCCTGGAAATTTTTTAAATGGGGCGAGTTCCATTGACTTTACCGCAGCAGCAGAAAGGACTGTGCATGCCGTAGTGCATGTAAAGAACACTTCTATTAGAACTCAACAGAATCCATGGGCAGAGTTTATGTTTGGAAATGGCAATGGAACCAGAAAATATGAGCAAGTAGGAACTGGAAGTGGCGTTATTATTACACAAGATGGTTATATAGTAACCAATAATCATGTGATCGATGGAGCTTCTGATCTAGAAGTAACTTTGAATAATCAGAAAAAATATAAGGCAGAATTAATTGGATCAGATCCAGAAAATGACATCGCCTTATTAAAAATTCAAGCAGATCTTAATTTGCCATACATACCTTTTGCTAATTCGGATGCAATAAAGGTGGGTGAATGGGTATTGGCAGTTGGAAACCCGTACAATTTAACCTCTACCGTTACCGCTGGAATTGTTAGTGCTAAAGGAAGAGACTTGCAAGGAAACTCAAGTGTGGATTCATTTATACAAACTGATGCAGCTGTGAATCCAGGGAATAGTGGTGGTGCTCTAGTGAATACGAATGGTGAATTGATTGGAATTAATACGGCAATTTCTTCAAGAACAGGGTCGTTTATTGGTTATTCTTTTGCAGTTCCTTCGAATATTGCTAAAAAAGTAGTCGAAGATTTAATGGAGTTTGGAAAAGTACAAGAGGCAGTAATCGGCATCGGTGTGGATCAAAATTTTAAAGATGAAGGTGTTCGAATAGGCAGTTTATCTGATGAAAGTAGCGCCAAAAAAGGAGGCCTAAAGGAAGGCGATATTATTAAGCGTGTAAACAATATAAACATTACTAAATTTTCTGATTTAACAGGTCAATTAAGAGCTAAACGTCCAGGGGACTTTGTGGAAGTTGTAGTGGATAGAAATGGTAAAGAATATACCAAAAAGGTGCAGCTTTCGAAGAAAGACCGGTTTCAATCTTCAAATTATAATTTAGAATTTAGAGATTTAACAAAAAAAGAAATGAAAACCCTTGGAGTCTCTTATGGAGTTAAAATTACCAATGATTTGGCAAGAAAAAATGATGGAAGTATTAAAGGCTTTGTTATTACAAAAATCAATGGCAAAAGGGTAGATGATGCTTCTAGTGTACAAAAATTTTTAGATACCAATAAAAATCCAATGATGGTTGAAATGATTAATTTGGAAGGGAAAGTGGAGAAATATTATATCCGCTAAGCCACAAAAAGTAAGTCAAATTAAAGGCTTTAAAAATCCCGAATTTTTTCGGGATTTTTTTTGTGAAAAATAGTTACGAAATCGAGTGAAATAAGTACTTTTGCACCGGATTTCAAACCAAAAGATATAACACAACTATGTCAACAGTAACAAATTACGAAAAAGAGGTGTCTTCTCAAGCACAAGTTAGAAGATCTACCGTAGAATTTATCAATATTATCAACGATTTATGGTATGATAAGTCTATTGAATTAGTTTTTTTTAGAAACCAATTGGTTGATAAAAGAGCTAGTGAAATTTTAAATTTAATTGAGTATGCTAGAGAATTTGTAGCAAAACCAATTTCGATTTTCGATGCCTTAGATATCGCAAAAGCCATTCAGCAATTGCCATTGCCGTCTTCTAAATTAGACATTGGAAAATTGGCCTATGAATGCCATTTAAGTGAAAACAATTGCACAGATAAGGTTGCCTTTGTTAAAAAGCAATTGAAAGGTGCTGAGGCGGTACCCGGAATAGAACCTAAAGATGTTGTACTTTATGGTTTTGGTAGAATTGGTCGTTTGTTAGCCAGAGAGCTCATGAATAAAATGGGAAAGGGTTCTCAATTAAGATTAAGAGCTGTTGTGACTCGAGGTAAAATAGATCAAACTGTTTTAGAAAAAAGAGCTTCTTTATTGAGTATAGATTCAGTTCATGGAAACTTTTTAGGAACGGTTCAAGTAGATGCAGATAACAATGCCTTAATCATAAATGGGACCACTGTATATATGATTTCTGCTGATCGTCCAGAAGACATTGATTATACAGCCTATGGCATAAACAAAGCTTTGGTTATTGATAACACAGGAGCTTTTAGAGACAAAGAAGCATTGAGCAGACATTTAACTTCTAAAGGAGCGAGTAAGGTCTTATTAACGGCGCCAGGGAAAGGAGTTCCAAATATCGTACATGGAGTTAATCATGAAGAAAACAATCCAGATGAG
>CBFHUV010000143.1:0-3210 GCA_965659055.1 Polaribacter sp. | reverse complement strand
ATGGCAGGGATAGATGCATGGAGAGATGCGGGTTTTACGGTTGATGAAAACTCGACCCTTGATTATGATACAGGCTTAATTTTTGGGACTGGCACTTCAGGAATTGAAAAATTTAGAGAAGCAATTTACCAAATTGACAACCAGAATGTAAGGCGTTTAGGAAGCACCTCTGTGGTGCAAACCATGGCCAGTGGCATCTCTGCCTATTTAGGCGGAATGTTGGGCCTGGGAAACCAAATAACGACAAATTCATCAGCTTGTACCACCGGAACAGAAGCTCTGTTAATGGGTTTTGAACGCATCAAGAATGGCAAAGCCAAACGCATGTTAGTGGGAAGCTCTAGTGATAGTAGTTTATATACTTGGGGTGGTTTTGATGCCATGAGAGTGATGAGCTACAAACACAATGAGTACCCAGAAAAAGGCTCAAGGCCCATGAGTGAAACCGCATCGGGCTTTGTTCCTGGAAGTGGCGCAGGAGCTTTGGTTTTAGAATCCTTAGAAAGTGCTTTGGAAAGAAAAGCGAATATTTATGCCGAGGTTTTGGGGGGTAATATTAATTCTGGAGGGCAAAGAAATGGAGGAACCCTAACAGCACCCAATGCAGAAGCGGTTCAAAAATGCATTGTTGATGCACTTGTAGATGCAAATATTGATGGGACAGAAATAGATGCCATTAACGGACATTTAACAGCAACCTCTAAAGATAGTTTAGAAATTGAAAATTGGACAAAGGCCTTGCAAAGAAGTGGAGTTGATTTTCCGTACATTAATTCATTAAAATCTATGGTGGGACATTGCTTGGCAGCTTCTGGAGCCATAGAAAACGTTGCTGCAGTGCTTCAGATAAAAGAACAGTTTGTCTTTCCAAATATAAATTGTGAAGATATCCATCCAGAGATTTCTAAACTAATTGACGATAGTAAAATTCCAGTGAAAGCCATTTATAATAATAATTTTAATATCATAGCAAAAGCAAGTTTTGGTTTTGGTGATGTAAATGCTTGTGTTATCTTTAAAAGATATTTAGAATAAAGGAGATAACTTGTTGTTTTTGCGTACAAATTGAGAAATATACTTACATGAAAAAAGAAGAAATCATAACAAAATTAACGACCATTGTTAAGCCCTATGTTCAAAACGAGGAAGCTTTTAGCAAGCTAACAGAGGATACAGATTTTATTAAAGACCTTGAAATAAATTCTGCAAATTTGGTAGACATTGTTTTGGATGTAGAAGATGAATTTAGCATACATATTGACAATGATTCTATGGATAAAATGTTGTCTGTTAAGGCAGTGGTCGCCATCATTCAAGAAAAAAGGGCCGGTGCATGATTGGCAATGACATTATAGATTTAAACTTAGCCCGAAAAGATAGTAATTGGCAGCGCAAAGGGTTTTTAGAAAAGCAATTTTCAAAACAAGAGCAAGATGCAATACAATCTGCTCGTAATTCTTTTTTAAAAGTTTGGTTGTTTTGGTCTATGAAAGAAGCTGCTTATAAAATTTATGCTCAAAAAGCACAACAACGATTTTTCGCACCCTTAAAATTCGAATGTTTTTTAACAAATGAAAACCAAGGCTACGTGTGCTTTGAAGAACAAACCTTTTTTACGACAAGTTGCATAAACGAAAAGTATTTATACACCTTTGCTTCTGAAAATGAAGCTGAAGTTACATCAACTATTTGCGCTCCACATCAAATAGAGAATAGGATTAAAAAGAGCATTCAAAAAAGAACTGGAATCAAAGTTGCAGATCTAGTAAAAAAGAAAGATTTGATTGGCGCCCCTCAATTTTTCTTTCAAGAAAAGTTAGTTACCCGGTCATGTACAATTACCCATCACGGCAACTACGGAGCTTTTGCCTTTGTATTATAGGATTGAAAATAAATATTTAAAAAGCTATCTTTACTCACATGAGAACGCTATTTCTTTTTTTGATCCTTTTAACTTTACCTTTTTTAGGGAGTGCTCAAGACTGGATTCAAGACGATTCTAAAACGGAAGTTACCTTTAAAATAAAGAAAATGGGGCTTTATGTTGATGGCCAGTTTAACAAAATTGATTTTAAGAGTAACCTAGACATAAACAACTTGCAATCTAGTTTTATTAAAGGAACACTTCAGGTTATTTCTGTTAAAACAGGTGTAGAGGCAAGAGATAAGCATTTATATACGAACGAGTTTTTTGATGAACCAGCTCATAAAACGATTCGATTTACTTCTTCAAAGATAACTAAAGGAAAAAATGGCTACTACGAGATGGAAGGTCTGTTACGTATAAAAAAAACAATTAAACCAATTACGATACCAATTGCAATTTCTCAAACCAAAAATAAGCTAGAAATCAATGCTGAATTTGAGCTTGACAGAATGGATTTTGATGTTGGAGTCGCATATTTAATTTTGTCTAAAAAGGTTAAAATTAAGGTTCGGTATGTTGCTGAAAAACCCTAAAACTCTTCTAATAGGTGTCTATTAAATTAGAATTATATCAACAATGTCTTCAGAAAATGACAGCAAAAATTGAAGCAAGTAGTAAGGCTTTTCAATCGCTGCAAGAAAGTTTATTGTCTGAAACAAAAAGTTCTGCTGGGGATAAGCACGAAACAGGGAGAGCCATGTTGCAAATTGAAATTGAAAAGGCTGGAAATCAATTGTACTCACTTCAAGAGATGAAAACGGTACTGCAGAAAATAGATCCCTCCTTGACAAGTGATAAAGCGCATCTCGGGAGTGTTGTTTATACGAATCGAGCGCACTATTATTTGAGTATATCAGCAGGAGAATTAGAAATTGAGGGTACTGTATTTTATGCAGTTTCAGCAGTATCTCCCATCGGTAAATTACTTTTGGGAAAGCAGAAAAATGATCAGTTTTCTTTTGGAGGAAACAATTTTAAAATCGTATCAGTTTTATAAGAAGGAGTGCTATTTTTTAATTTCTAGAAAGACTTCTAGTCCTTGAGCTAAAGCAGACTCATTTTTTACAAAGAGTATTTGTTTTGAACAATCTACTTCGATTACCCAATAAAAACCTTTAAAAAAGGAGCGTTTAACAATACCTTTAAGCTCCGATTTTTCAATAAAGGAAAGCTCATGAGGATACAGTAACAAGTCTTCTCCTTTATAGGTCAATTCGTTTACATCATCAAATAAGGCTGCTATGTATTTGCTCTTTGGCTTTGAATAAATACCCATTGGTGTA
>CBFHUV010000142.1:0-3329 GCA_965659055.1 Polaribacter sp. | reverse complement strand
TACAACATTTTATATAAAATTTAAAGTTAGTTCATGAAAGATACTAAAAGTATCTTTTGAATACGAAAACGTGGTAGTAAATGTCTTTAATTCCTATTTTGGGTGGTCACAACCCTTTTAGTCTCAGTAGTCATTATAATTCGTTCAACTACTTTAATTTCTCCCTTGGTCAAGATGTTCACCTCTGCTAAAACTTCATCCTGAAGTTCATTTGCCTTTATCGAATCATTCTTAAATCCTGCAACATCATTCAAATTCTTTTTAGCAACGGCTCTATTATAATAATATAGTGATACATAAATGTTTTGCTCAATCATATTATTTAATATATCCAAAGCACGTTCATATTTACCAGCATCCAAATAGGTTTTTACTCGTGAATATCGTGGGTCTATATCTTTTTCAGCGGACACAAAATTAAATAGGATTTTATATTTTTTATCTATTGGGCCGCCATTAATTAAGCAGGGGTTCCAAAGGGTGTTTGTTGCCTGAACCGCTAACAAAGCATTTAATGCAAGAGTTTTGTTTTTAAAATTTTCAGGGAAAGGATCTTTTACTTCTCCATCCCTGGTTATCGTAAAGGATAACACTACTTGTCCATTGGGAACTTTAGTTCCTCTAATTCGCTTATTAAAATCTTTGCTTAAAAATTCGGCAAGTGATTCTTGCTTAAATGAAGCCTTGGTTTGATTGATTTGCGCTGATAAGGCAGCAGACAAAAACAACAGCAAGATTAGCGGGTTCATTATTTTTTTCATAGTTTTTTTTATAAAGATACTAAAATCTCAAAAGAAGAAAATAAAAATGGAGTATTTCATCTAAACTCCTTAAGTTGTTAAGCTAAACGAAATTTTACAACAAAAAAAAGCTCCTCGTTCATGAGAAGCTTTTTAATTAAGTACAGGCGGAGAGACTCGAACTCTCACACCTCGCGGCACTAGATCCTAAGTCTAGCGTGTCTACCAATTCCACCACGCCTGCAAAAGGTGTGCAAATATAAACAATCTTCATAAAATGCAAAGAAGTTCTTTAGGAATTTTAGTATTTTTGAGAAACAAGATTAAAACCCTATGCAAAACATAAAAGATTACATCGCAAAGAACCAAGAAAGATTTATTAATGAACTCATTGAACTGCTCAGAATGCCTTCTGTTTCTGCAGACTCTGCCTTTGTTCAAGATGTTTTAAATACCGCAGATGCCGTAAAAGAAAGTTTAGAAAAGGCGGGCTGCGATACCGTTGAACTCTGCGAAACCCCAGGATACCCAATTGTTTACGGTGAAAAAATAATCGATCCAAAACTACCTACTGTTTTGGTCTATGGGCATTATGATGTACAACCAGCTGACCCGATAAATTTATGGGACTCTCCACCTTTTGAGCCAGTCATTAAAAAGACAGAAATCCATCCACAAGGAGCTATTTACGCACGAGGAGCCTGTGATGATAAAGGCCAAATGTACATGCATGTAAAGGCGCTAGAATACATGACTTCAACCGGAAATCTACCCTGCAATGTAAAATTTATGATTGAAGGCGAAGAAGAGGTTGGATCAGAAAGTTTAAGCTGGTTTGTTCCAAGAAACATCGAAAAACTAGCCAATGATGTCATTTTAATTTCGGATACTGGAATGATCGCTAATGACATACCTTCCATTACCACAGGTCTAAGAGGTTTAAGTTATGTAGAAGTAGAAGTTACGGGTCCTAATAGAGATCTGCATTCAGGCTTGTACGGAGGGGCTGTGGCGAATCCTATTAATATTTTAACCAAAATGATTGCCTCTTTGCACGATGAAAATAACAGAATTACCATTCCTGGCTTTTATGACAAGGTAGAAGATTTATCCACAGAGGAAAGAGCCGAAATGGGCAAGGCTCCATTTTCATTAGAGAAATATCAAAAGGCCTTAGACATCGCTGCGGTATATGGAGAAAAAGGCTATACCACCAATGAGCGCAACTCCATAAGACCTACCCTCGATGTAAATGGAATTTGGGGAGGATATACGGGTGAAGGAGCTAAAACTGTGATTGCTTCAAAAGCCTATGCAAAAATATCAATGCGTTTGGTACCTAATCAAGATTGGAAAGAGATTACCTCACTATTTAAAAATCATTTTGAGAGTATTGCTCCAAGTTCAGTTACTGTAAAAGTAAGCCCGCATCATGGAGGACAAGGTTATGTAACTCCAATAGACAATATTGGTTACCAAGCAGCGAGCAAAGCCTATGAAACTACCTTTGGTAAAACGCCTATTCCACAAAGAAGTGGCGGTAGTATTCCAATTGTAGCGCTGTTTGAAGAGCATCTAAAAAGTAAAATCATTTTGATGGGCTTTGGATTGGATTCTGATGCGATACATTCGCCAAACGAACATTTTGGAATTTTTAATTATCTTAAAGGCATAGAAACAATCCCATTGTTTTATAGGTACTTTACAGAATTCAGTCAAAACAATTAACGGATATTTAACTAAGAAAACTTCGTTTTTAACATACTTTTATACATTCAACTAAAACAATACTAATGAAAACAACAACCTTCAAAACGCTCGTCTGTATTGGACTTACCGCAACATTATTAAGTTGTTCCTCTACAGCAGAGAAAAAACAATTTACCAAAGAAGAATATGAAAAAGCTGCCTCATTTATGAGCAGAGATTTATATGGATTGGTCTACAACCAAGTAAGTTCTGAAACTTGGATTGGTAAAAATGCCATGATGTATATGACGACTACAAAAGAAGGTCCAAAATTTATCTTGGTAGACACCCAGTCTAAAGAAAAAAAGGCTGCCTTTGACCATGTTAAATTGGCTGAAAGCCTTTCTAAAACAACTGGGAGAGCTGTTAAAGCGAATAACTTACCTATTTCTAATGTAAACCTTTCTGCTGATTTCCAGACCTTAACTTTCAACATCGCTAGAACTGCATATAGCTGCAATTTAAGTGATTATAGTATTTCTGAAACCAACGCTAAAGCAAATGCACCAAGAAACAGAAACGAATTCGTTTCGCCTAATGGAAGATTAGCCGCCTATATAGACAATTACAATCTTTGGGTAAGAGACTTGAGCTCTAACAAGAAGACACAATTAACCTTTGATGGTAAAAAAGATTACGGATATGCCACCAACAATGCAGGATGGACAAAGAGTGATGGTCCTGTATTAAAATGGTCTCCAAATTCTGATAAAATTGCCACCTTTCAGCAAGATGCTAGAGGTGTTGGAGAAATGTACTTGACCTCTACCGATGTTGGACACCCAAGATTAGAAGCATGGAAACACCCTTTACCAGGTGATAAAACCATTTTTACTATAG
>CBFHUV010000141.1:0-3365 GCA_965659055.1 Polaribacter sp. | reverse complement strand
TGCCATCGCAACAAACTTACCTGCCTGTTGCAAGGCTTTTATTTCATTTAGCTTATCTTCTGGTAAACAACCTGCCTTAAACTGGTCTAAGTTCAATTTTTTTGCAACAGCTCTGGCCGTATTTTCATTATCCCCAGTAAGCATAATTACCGTTATTCCATTTTCCTGCAGCTCTTGAATTGCTTTTTGACTGGTCGGTTTAATAGCGTCAAAAATAACCAGATAACCTACGGCTCTGCCATCTACCACAATATAGGAAACTGTTTTACCCTGTTCTTGTTCTAAGACCACTTGTTCCTTCAGTTTTTCTGTAACTGTCACCTTTAGATCCTCTAAAAGTTTTTGATTTCCTAAAGCCAAATTCTGACCGGCTAGTGTTCCAATAACACCCATACCCGTTTTTGTTTCAAAACCAGTTAGCTCTTTTAAAGAAAGCTCCTTTTCTTTGGCGGCATTCATAATTGCGGCTGCCAATGGATGCTCGCTGTGCTGGTTTAAAGACGCGGTTAACCTAAGTAATTCCACTTCATTAAAATCGGTTTCAAAGGGACAAATCTTTTCTAAAGAAGGTTTCCCTTCGGTAAGGGTTCCTGTTTTATCAACGATTAAGGTATCTACCTTTTCCATTTGCTCTAAGGCCTCTGCATTTTTAATTAAAACACCAGACAGTGCCCCTCTACCAACACCTACCATAATAGACATAGGAGTGGCCAAGCCCAAAGCACAAGGACAGGCAATTATCAAAACAGCTATGGCATTTACAAAAGCAAAAACATAGGCGGGTTCTGGTCCAAAAATGGCCCATAATACAAAGGTTAGAACCGAAATCAACACCACAATTGGTACAAAATAGGTGGCGACCTTATCCGTTAGTTTTTGAATCGGAGCCTTTGATCGACTTGCCGAATTGACCATTTTTATAATTTGTGCCAAAAGGGTTTCTGACCCTACTTTTTCGGCCTTCATGACAAAAGTTTGTCGTCCGTTTAAAGTTCCTGCGACCACGGCATCATTAACACCCTTATCTACAGGTATCGGTTCTCCAGAAATCATTGACTCATCCAAGCTACTGTGCCCTTCGGTGATGGTTCCATCTACAGGTACCTTTTCTCCTGGCTTTACTCGCAATAAATCGCCTTTCATAATGGCATCAATCGCAATCTGTTTTTCTTCTCCATTTTTAACTAAAGTAGCTACCGATGGAACCAATTGCAATAGCTCTTTAATAGCTCCACTGGTCTTAGAATGCGCCTTGGCCTCTAACAATTGACCCAATAAAACCAAGGTTAAAATAACCGTGGTTGCTTCAAAATAAACAAAGACATTGCCCGCTTCGGTTTTAAAATCATCAGGAAATACCTGTGGGAAAAGCAGGGCGAATATACTAAAGAGCCAAGCGACCCCTGCACCGATTCCGATAAGGGTAAACATATTAAAATTAAGCGTTTTAAAAGAGGCCCATGCTCTTTGAAAGAACATCCATGTGGCATAAAAAACAACTGGAAGAGAAAGTGCTAATTGTATCCAGTTCCAATAATAAGGGTCTAAAATTTTATATAAGGGATTGTTTGACAGCATTTCTGACATGGCAATGATAAAGACCGGTAAGGTAAATCCTACCGCAATCCAAAACTTTCTTAATAATTTTAGATAGGTGGCGTCTTCTGCAGAAACTGCAGCAGCTTCTTGAACTAAATCCATACCGCAAATATCACAAGAGCCTGGATGGTCTCGTACAAATTCTGGATGCATTGGGCAGGCATAACTTACCGCAGTTGCCATACTTCTTTCTTCTACCAAATCCATTCCACAAACCGGACAATCTCCTGGGGTGTCATAGGTTTTTTCACCTTCACAATGCATGGGGCAATAAAAGACACCCGTTCCTACTCCTTTTGGAGTTTTTACTTCCACTTCTGGGGTTGATCCTGCTGCATGAATGCTATAAGCACCTCCGTCGTCTTGGAGCGCTTTTTGAAATGTTTCCAAACCAATATGTTCTGCCATCTCAATAGTGGCTTCTGCCTTTTCCAAATCAACAGAAACCTCCTGTACTCCGTTAACAGCGCTTAGGGTTTTTTCGACATGGCTTCTACAGCCATTGCAAGTCATTCCGTGAATGTGATATGTATGTTTCATGTCTATTGGCTTAAATAATTAATAATGGTTGTTTGTACATAATAATTCTTTACCGCTTCAATTTGTTGGGTTTGAAATTTCAATTGCAGTTCTTGAATCTCCAACACATCTGTAAAGTTTACAGTACCTGTTTCATAGTTCTGTAGCAATAATTTCTCTGCATTTTTTGCCTGTGCACTATTTTTTACCTGCGTTTCAAAACGAATTCTCGCAACCACTCTATTGGTTTTTGCGGTTTCTAATAAGCTTAGTAGCGAATTCATTCGCTCTTGTTTTTCTGTTTTAATCTCTTGCTGTTTCAATTCATTTTGCAGCGTTTTTGACGTGTATTTTTTACTAAAAATAGGAATGGATACAGAGACCATCGGCATAAGGATATCTTTGCCATTATCCGTAAAACTCATGGCAGGTCTTTCTGAAACAGCAATATAATCAAGTCCAAAACCTATCATAGGTTTGTTTTCCTTTTGATTGAGCAACTCTGATTGCATCACAGCATTATACATGCGATCATATTTGAGCAACTCTGGATGTACCCCCAAGTTTTGATTGTTGAATAGCTCCTCAGAAAGCGGCAAATCTAAAGCTTCAGGAACCGAAATTGACCAGGTCTTCTCTCTGTTTAGCAATAAGTTTAAAGCAGCTTGCTGGGCTATAAAATTCTGCTCGAGCACGGCTGACAATTGTGCTAATTCATTTTGACGCATTTGCAATCGCAAAATATCAACGGCAGATGCTTTCGCCACTTCCAAAGCTTTTAAGGCTAGCTTTTCATAGCTATTTAAGAGTGTTTTATTTTCTAAAACTACCTTTTGTTTGGCTTTGATGGCATACAAATCATAATACTGTTGAGAAATGCTTAAAATCAATTTCCTTTTGGCAATTTGTAGGTCTTCAAAGCTGACCTCTGCTAAAGACTTGCTGTAATTTTCTCGAGAACTAATCGATCCAAACCAAGGAATCATCTGTTTAATAGACACCTTAAAACGTTGGGCACCCGTTCTGGTTTCTGGTTCACTTAAAAAATAACCAAAACCAATTTCTGTATTTGGCAAACTGTTTACCTCGTTTTTCATTTCGGACATGCCTTGGTATTTCAGTTCAAACTTTTGCAAAGTTGGACTGTTTTCTACACCAATTTTTATTAGACTTTCTAAATCTTGTCCGTGTACAGCCTGCAACATCAGCAAGCTGAATACTAGGAAGCTTTTATATTTCATTTTGTC
>CBFHUV010000140.1:0-3372 GCA_965659055.1 Polaribacter sp. | reverse complement strand
GTATTTACCAAAAGCTCTCTATCCATTCTTTCTCGGATATCTGGTCGATGCAAAGGAACTACTTCACCAGCCAAGTTTAAGTTTGGAGACAATTTCAAGGCTTTTATTTGATAGGTTTCACTCGTATTTTTCTGAGGCTGAATATTATTTGTATTAATAGCGTTGGTTAGTAAAACAACCAAAACAATTATACCAATACTACCTATAATTCGAGTTGATTTTTTCATGTACTTCAATTTTATTGTGGTATAAATGTATAAAAACTGCGGCGGACTAGCAAATTAAAGACTTCGAAATGAGTAAACTAATTTTTTTTGCTTTGGTTAAAACCATGGCATGTGTTCCTTTTTCAACAGAAATGCATCCTTGAAAGTGTTTTATAGGAAAAATCTCGTCTTTGGTTCCATGAATATGCACTAGGTTATTAATGGGGGTTTCTTGCTCCCAATGCAATAAACTATGAATAGCCCAATGCAAATAGGCTTGATTTCTAAAGGAAAGATATTTTTGATAGGCTTCTAATTTCTTAGATTGTCTATCTCCAATAAAAAATTGAACATAGTTTTCAAAGTTCTCCAAAAATTTGGAAGGAAATAAGTTGTATATTTTTGTTTGTTGAACAATTTTTAAGCGTTTGGGTAATTCGCAATTCATTTTTATACTAGAAATGATAATGATTTTTTGAGTTTTTATCAGTTTGCTCATTTCTTGAACAATCACACCTCCGAAGGAAACGCCAATTAATACCGGATTTTCATGTATAATTTCCTCACACATTCTACGCGCGTAATCACTTAGCGACTCCTCTTCTGAAGTCGGAATTTTCCATTCTAAAAAATAACAGTTAAAAAGTTCTGTATCAAGGCTAAGGTTTTCAAATATTTTGCTATTTGCCGCCATTCCTGGCACAAAATACAAGTTTGTTTTCGCCATGTTATGCGGTAATTTGTTCTTCAATAAAATCAAATCTTACCAAACCATCAGCATCAATTTTTGTAAGACAAATTTCATGTAAAGTATTCACCAATTCTGGATCCCAAGGAGTTTTTACCTTAATGTAATTTTCTGTAAATCCATGGATATAACCTTCTTTGTTTTCGTTTTCAAACAGCACGGTTCGTGTAGTTCCTATTTGACTTTCGTAAAAAGCTCTTCTTTTTTTAACAGAAAGACCTCGTAACATTTTACTTCGCTTGTTACGAACTTTTTTAGAGACAACTCCTTCCATAATAGCGGCTTCCGTATTCGGTCTTTCAGAATAGGTAAACACATGTAAATAGGAGATATCCAAATCGTTTAAGTAGTTGTAGGTTTCAAGGAAGTGCTCATCGGTTTCACCTGGGAATCCAACAATTACATCAACACCAATGCAGGCATCGGGCATTTTTGCTTTTATCTTTTGAACCCTATTTGTATAGCTGTTTTTCAAATAGCGACGCTTCATCTTTTTAAGTAAATCATCGCTTCCGCTTTGAAGTGGGATGTGGAAATGAGGAACAAAACTATCAGATTTGGTAACAAAATCAATGGTTTCATCCTTTAAAAGATTTGGCTCTATCGATGAAATACGCATGCGATGGATTCCAGGAACCGTATCTAATTCTTTGACCAATTCTAAAAAAGTGTGTTCGTGTTTTTTATTGCCGAATTCTCCTTTGCCATAATCGCCAATATTGACCCCTGTTAAGACAATTTCTTTAATGCCTTGTGCAGAAATTTCTTTAGCATTTTTTAAAACATTCGTCAATTTGTCACTTCGAGAAATTCCTCTAGCTAAAGGAATGGTGCAATAGGTACACTTATAGTCACAACCATCTTGCACTTTTAAAAACGCTCGAGTTCTATCTCCAACAGAATAGGAGCCCACATAAAAATCAGCTTCTTCAATTTCGCAAGAATGTACTTCACCAACCTCATTTTTGGTTAGGTCATTTATATAGCTTGTTACATTAAATTTTTCTGTTGCACCCAATACCAAGTCTACGCCATCAACTGCAGCAAGTTCTTCTGGTTTTAATTGAGCATAACAACCAACGCCAATAACAAAGGCTTCATCATTTTGTTTTAAGGCAGATTTCACAATACTTTTAAAACGTTTATCCGCATTATCTGTAACAGAACAGGTATTAATTACATACACATCTGCAGGCTCTTCAAAAGAAACACGTTGAAAACCCTCATTGTTAAAATTTCTAGCGATGGTAGAAGTTTCTGAAAAATTCAATTTACATCCTAGGGTGTAAAAAGCTACTTTTTTATCTGCATTCATTCCTGTACATTTGAAAGTACAAAATTACAATTTTTCTTTTTTATGAACTTACCTAGACTTCGATGTCCATTTTGCTAAAATAAACAATTAGAAATATGATTGCGAAAACGCCCCAACCACCTTATTATGCAGTAATTTTTACAACGGCAGTTAATACAGATTTAACCGGTTATGAAGAGACAGCCAATCGGATGGAATTCCTAGCCAAACAGCAACCAGGGTATTTAGGGATTGAATCAGCCAGAAGTACTTTGGGAATTACGGTTTCGTATTGGGAAAGTTTAGAAGCAATTGTTGCTTGGAAAAATAATGTAGAACACACAGAAGCAAGAGAAAAGGGCAGAGCCTTGTGGTATAAAAAATACGAACTTAGAATTTGTAAGGTAGAACGTGCCTATGGTTTTGAAAATTAATTCAATTGTACCTTGGCGAGAATTGGAAAATGATCAGAATAACGAATATCGAAGGTTTCAAAACTGTTTACAGTCATTTCTGTATCAACTAAAATAAAATCAATTCGCAGTGGAAATACATAATTGAAGGTTTTTCCGAAGCCTTTCCCAGCCTCTAAAAAAGCATCTTTTTTAGTCGCTTTTATTTGTTTATAAACCCATGAATACGCGGTATTATTAAAATCACCACAAACTATTTTTTTTCCTTTCCATTTTTTTTCATGCGCTAAGAACTCTGTAGTTTGCTCGGCCTGTCTTTGAAAAGCGGTACTAAGTCGCCCAATTAATTTTTCTGAACTCTGTTCTCCGAAATGCTCTTTATTAGGGTTTATTTTTAAGGATTCAAGATGAATATTATAGATTCGAATGGTGTCTTTATTTTTAAGAATATCTGCAAAAATTACATTGTTTGCACTGTTTTTAAAATCGAGAGAACCACTATTGATTATTGGAAATTTTGAATAGATAGCCTGTCCAAATTTATTGGTCTTTGATTTTGTCTTGATATATTTATAAGGATAGTTAAAGCTAATATTAGGTGCCTGATAAAACTCTTGTAAGCTCAATACATCAGGTTTCATTTTTGAAATAAAGTCAAAGGCTTTGTCATCTAAATGATTATCGGGATTCCAATGATAATAATTAAACATT
>CBFHUV010000139.1:0-3475 GCA_965659055.1 Polaribacter sp. | reverse complement strand
TGATTTTACGGAGCTTAATAAGTGGTGTATCTCCAATTAATTCTAAGATGCTATTATGGATTCCAGTATTTTTTATCATGATATTTTTTCATGAAAAACCTCACAAGTTTTGCCTGTGAGGTTTCACTTTTACAGTTTGCAAAAATACATTTTTAAGATTGAAATAAAAATTGATTTTAAAGCTTTATTGGTTCTGTGCCTAATTTATTTTCTAAAGCTAAGAAAAATGTATAATCTTTTGCGGTTTCTTTTAATGCATCAAAACGGCCTGAAGCTCCTCCATGACCAGCATCCATGTTGGTATGAAGTAATAAAATATTTTTATCTGTTTTTAAATCTCTCAATTTCGCAACCCACTTGGCTGGCTCCCAATATTGTACCTGTGAATCATGAAAACCTGTTGTGACCAACATATTTGGATAGGCTTGTTTACGAACTTGATCATACGGAGAATAACTTTTAATGTAGTCATAATATTTTGCATCCTTTGGGTTACCCCATTCATCAAACTCTCCTGTAGTTAAAGGAATGCTTTCATCAAGCATGGTTGAAATGACATCCACAAATGGTACAGCAGCTATAATACCATTGTACAATTCTGGATTCATATTGATGATGGCACCCATCAACAATCCTCCTGCAGAACCACCCATGGCATACAAGTGTTTTTCTGAAGTGTAATTTTTCTCTATTAAAAATTTTGAACAGTCTATAAAATCAGTGAAGGTATTTTTTTTATGCAAAAGTTTACCATTGTCATACCAAGACCTTCCTAAATATTCACTACCACGTACATGTGCTAATGCATAGACAAAACCTCTATCTAATAAGCTTAAACGTGTTGTTGAAAAGCCGTCAGAAATGGTATAGCCATAAGAACCGTAGCCATATTGCAACACAGGTGTGTTTTTGTCTAATTTGGTGTCTTTTCGATACACTAGAGAAATCGCTATTTTTTGACCATCTCTTGCAGTAGCCCAAATTCTTTCACTTTTATAATTGTTTTTATCAAAATTACCTCCCAAAACTTCTTGTTCTTTTTGAACTTTTTTGGTTTGGTCCATCATATTAAAATCAATAACAGAACTTGGTGTCGTCATTGAATTATAAGAATACCTTAATATATGGGTATCAAAATCTGGGTTCGAATAAGCATCTGCAGTATAGGTTTCTTCTTCAAAAGGAAGGTAGTAATCTAAAGTATTGTCCCAACGTTTAATTCGAATGGTATTTAATCCATTCGTACGCTCTTCTAATACCAAATACTCTTTAAAAATTGAAATGTCTTCTAATAAAGTATCTTCTCTATGAGGAATAACATCAATCCAGTGTTCCTTCTCTGTTTTTGAAAGCGGTGTTTTCATCAACTTAAAATTAAGAGCTCCATCCTTGTTGGTTAAGATATAAAAAGCATCTTCAAAGTGAGCAACACTATATTCTAAATGACGCTCTCTTGGCTGAATGATTTTAAGTTTAGCATCTGGATTATTGGCATCTAAAAATTGATATTCCGATGAAACTGTGCTATAAGAAGCAATAAAAATATAGGAATCTGATTTTGATTTTGAAACAGACACGTTAAAGGTCTCATCTTCTTCGTGATATATCTCTATATCATCAGAGGGATCTGTTCCTAAGATATGTTTAAAGATTTTTTCACTACGCAAGGTTGTTGGATTTTTCTTGGTATAGAATAAGGATTTATTGTCATTAGCCCATACAGCACCACCAGTGGTATTTTCAATAATATCTTTATAAATTTTCCCTGTTTTCAAGTTTTTAATTCGAAGAAAATATTGTCTTCTACCTACAGTATCTGTTGCAAAAGCCACTAAATTATTATCTGGGCTAACCGTTAAACCTCCTAATTGAAAATAATCATAGCCACTTGCTTCTTTATTTACATCAAAAATAATTTCTTCAGGAGCAGTTAAGGCTTTCTTTTTTCTCGTATAAATCGGATATTGCCCCCCTATTTCATATTTAGAAATATAATAGTAGCCGTTCTTTTTATAAGGGACTGATTCATCATCTTCTTTTATCCTACTCTTCATCTCTTCAAACAAAGCGGTTTCAAAGTCTTTAGAATCCTCGGTTATATGCTGATAATATGCATTCTCTTCATTTAAGTAGCTTATTACCTTATTGGTCTGCTCATCTTTGATGTTCGCATTTTTTTGCTCATCACTAAGTCGCATCCAAAAATAATTATCTATTCTTTTATCTCCGTGAATCTCTAATTCGGTAGGTATTTTATCTGCTATAGGTGCTTTGAGTTCCGTATTCTTCATTGAGTCTATTTTACAAGCGCTTGCAAAAATAAGGCTAAATGCCATACCGTAAAAAACTATTTTCTTCATTTTTTTCGATAAAAAGTTCTAGTGAATGTACTAAATTTGCCTTGAATATAAAAAATTGAAGTACATGTTTGGAGATATGGCCGGAATGATGAGCAAATTTAAAGAGGCTCAGCAAAAAGTGGAGGAAACAAAAATGAGATTAAATACTGTTTTTATTGATGAAACTGGAGCGAATGGTAAAATAAAAATAAGTATTTCTGCAAATAGAGAAATAAAAAGTATTGATATTGATACCTCTTTATTATCAGATAAAGAAGAATTGGAAGATTACCTAATAGTAACCCTTAATACCGCTATTCAAAAAGCAACCGCTATTCAAGAACATGAATTAGGGGCAGCTGCAAAAAGCGAAATGCCAAGTATTCCAGGAATGGATTTCTTAAAATAAGCAAGTTTAAATTGATACTATTCCAGCAACTAGAAGATTATATGTTACCCTGCATTAATAAGAAATTATTCGGTGTGGAGTGTTTTGGTTGTGGCTTTCAAAGAGCATTCATTGCGCTGGTTAGAGGCGAGTTTTATGAGGCTTGTAAATTGTACCCTGCCATCTATTTGCTGTTGGCATTAGCGATATTTGCTTTATTAAACTGGAAATTTAAATTTAAATACGGTCAAAAAATAATTATTGGCTTAGCGATAACATCACTCATTGTGGTGGTGCTGAGTTATTATATAAAAATAAATTAAGAAGAAATGGAAAGACAATCTTTACAATATAGTACGCTAATTTATGTGTTAGCAATCTTAGGATTGCCTTTATGTTGTTGCGCTGGATTTGGAATTTTGCCTGCTGGTATTGCCTATTTTATTGCAAGATCTGAATTGAAAAAATTCTATTTGAACCCTGAGCTTTATTCAAATCAAGACAATATATATACAGGGAAAATTATTGCATTAATTGTAATGATTATCAATGCCTTGTATTTGGGCTATATTATCTATATACTTTATTCTCTTGGGTGGGAAGTTTTGCAGGATCCTGCATTACTTCAAGAGCGTCTAAAGGGATTTTAAAACAAAAAGGCCTTCATTAAATGAAGGCCTTTTTGTTTTATTACAAATTATTATAGGGCCACAAAAACCCCTAACAATGTCACTAAAAAAAGCAATAG
>CBFHUV010000138.1:0-3492 GCA_965659055.1 Polaribacter sp. | reverse complement strand
ACCTATGCGGCAGTTGCGTTCGTTATTATTGGCACCACTTTTTTGGCCTACCTCTTCAACATTTATGCATTAAGAACACTTTCTCCTGCCATTACTGGCAGTTATATTTATATACAACCAGCAATTAGCTTTTTAATGGTAAGTTTTTATGCTTATGTTTTGGGAAATACAGAATATGCCCAAGACATCAACCTAATTAAAATTAGCAGTTGTTTGTTGGTTTTTGTGGGAGTTTATCTTATTAGCAAGCCTTCTAAAACTAAAGCATAGACCAAAAAAAAGCCACAAAATTGTGGCTTTTATACATTTTGAAAAGTTATTTATTTTATGGATACAGTAACTACTGTAGTGTCCCAGCCAATAAGTAAATCTCCTGTTTTGGAGAACATCATACCCAGAGCCTCTACAGAAGTCTTGCTATTGCTAACAGGTGCTTGATCTCGAACCACATCTTCACTTTCTTTATATCCAAAACTTCCCCATTCATTAGTGGTTTTATTTAAAATAAGGGTCCATTCGGTTGCTCCTGGTATGGCAAACATAGAATAGGTACCTGCTTTTACAGATTTCCCGCCAAAGTTTACATCCTTAAAAAATCGAATCTCTGTAGATTCATTAGCGCCCATTCTCCAAACTTTTCCAGCTGGTGCTAACTTAGATACGCTTCTTCCCTTTAATTGAGGTCTACTATACACGATTTTTGCAATGACTCCATCATCTTTAGTTTTATAAAGAGCAATGTCTGCAGGACTTTTGTCTAAATCTGGAAACTTTTGGGCAGTTGTCTCATTAGAAAACAACAGTGCGAACGTAAAAAACGCAAATACTAAGATATTTTTTTTCATTTTTATATTATTTAATGTTAACTGTAACTACCACATTTCCCCAACCCATCAACAAGTTCATGTCTTTATCAAACATCATAGAAAACTCTTCTTGAGAAGTGCTGTTGTTCGTTACTTTTCCTTTTACTCGAACCACGTCTTCACTTTCTTTGTAAAAATAAGAACCCCAAACATTGCTGGCAGTACTCAATATAACTGTCCATTCATTGGCTGAAGGAATCGTAAATAAAGTATAAGTTCCTGCCTTAACAGACTTTCCTCCAAAATTTACATCCTTATAAAAAGTAATTACAGTAGCTTCATTGGCTCCTGTTCTCCAAACTTTTCCAGATGGAGCTAAACTTTCTAAGCTACGTCCTTTTAACTGAGGTCTACTATAAATGACCTTTGCAATTTTGTCTGACACTTTATAATCATCTGGGAATGAGGCAACATCCATGGGGCTTTTATCCATTGGTGGAAATTTTTGCGCAGTTGTTTCATTCGAGAATAGCATTGCGAATGCAAATACTATAATAGCTACTAGGTTTTTTTTCATGATATTATTATTTGATTGTTATTGATTTTAGTGCATAAAAATTAGAATTCCTTACAATACAAGTATACTGAATTTTGTTAAGTATTTTTAGTCCCAAAAGTTTAAGAACACTTTTCACAGCCTGTCCCGCAACCTTTATTGTCATTTTTGTTTTTAAATAGAAACTTTTTCGCCAAGAAATACAAGGCAAAACCGAGGATACTATATGTAATTACTTCTTGCATTAACTAAAAATTGTATAGGTTAAAAATGCGGCAACATAGGCCAAAACACCCATTCCAAAAAGTTGTAACAAGGGCCATTTCCATGTTTTCGTTTCTCTTTTAACAACTGCTAAAGTTCCCATGCATTGCATAGCAAAGGCATAAAAAATAAGCAAGGACATCCCGACCGCCAAATTAAAGCGTTTTTCTCCTGTCTCTGGATTCACCTCTACACGCATACGTTCTTTAATCGTGCTCGTATCATCATCACCGCTTTCTACGCTGTAAATGGTTGCCAAGGTTCCAACAAACACTTCACGAGCCGCGAAGGAACTGATTAGTGCAATCCCAATTTTCCAATCATATCCCAAAGGTTTAATGGCCGGCTCAATGGCTTTTCCCATAATTCCTATATATGAATTTTGCAATTTGGCAGAGGATATTTTATGCTGTAATTCTTCTTGATTTAATGATTTGTTAGCTGAGTTTTCTATGATATTCTTTTCTACAGTATCAAAAGAGCTGGGTCCATTAGATGCTAAAAACCACAAAACCACCGATATTGCCAAAATTATTTTTCCGGCACCAAAAACAAAGGCCTTCGTCTTTTCAATAACATCAAAAACTACATTCTTTAATGAGGGTAACTTATAGTTTGGCATTTCCGCCACAAAAAATGAAGTGTTTTTTACTTTTAGTGTTTTGTGCAATAGATAGGCCGATATAATTGCAGTTGCAAAACCTAAAACATAAAGACATAATAAGACAAATCCTTGGAGGCTAAAAAAGCCAAACAGCTTTTTATTTGGAATCACCAAAGAAATTAAAATGGCATATACAGGCAACCGGGCAGAACAGGTGGTAAAAGGTGTTACCAAAATGGTAATCAAACGTTCTTTCCAACCGGCAATGGTTCTAGTTGCCATTACTGCTGGGATGGCACAAGCAGTACCTGATATTAATGGAATAACGCTTTTGCCACTCATTCCAAAATTCCGCATAATTTTATCCATTAAAAAAACCACGCGACTCATATAGCCGGTTTCTTCTAAAATAGCCACGAATAAAAACAGAATGGCAATTTGTGGAATAAAAATAATAACCCCTCCAATACCCGGAATAATTCCATCAGTAATTAAATCTGTTAATACTCCTGGATTCATTTGTTCTTTTACAAATTCACTTAAGCTGGCAAATGCTCCGTCAATAAAATCCATGGGAGCAGAAGACCAATCAAAAATAGATTGAAAAATGAGCAATAAGATTCCAAAGAAAATTACATAGCCAAAAATTTTATGTGTAAAAACACGATCCAAACGCCCTCTTAAATTCGTCGCCTTAGTTTGATCTACTCGATAGGTTCTTTTTAAGATATCATTAATTTGTTGATATCGATGGATGGTTTCCTTATGTTGATAGCGTTTTAACTTAGACACATCTTGCCGAAACTCTTGCAACTTTACTTTTTCTTCTTCAGTAAGCTTGTTTGGATAATCGTTTTGAGTTATCATTAGCCACAACTCATACAATGTATGATTTGGGCTTACTTCCTTTAATAGTTTAAAATAGTCCGCATCAATTTTGTGATTGATAGAACATAAGGGATGTCCTTTCCCTATTTTTGAGGCACGTTCAATGGCCTGTTTAATTTCTGTTATTCCTTCATGCTTTCGAGCACTCATCATCACCACCTCTGTCTGAAGCTCCTCTTCAAGCGTTTGAAGATCTATAAAAATTCCTTTTCGCTGCTGTTGATCGGCCATATTAATAGCCAATACGATTGGGATTTCCAAATCCTTTACCTGCGAAAATAAGAGCAAGTTTCTTTTTAAATTTTCGACATCTGCCACCAAAACAATCACATCTGGATGATTGTCATCATCTGTGTTTAGTAAGGATTTTAAGA
>CBFHUV010000137.1:0-3549 GCA_965659055.1 Polaribacter sp. | reverse complement strand
TTAATAGGTATTTTAAGCCTGTTGTTTATAGACCCATCTTTGGTTGTTGAAAGAGTCATCGACAAATTGAATTAATTCAATTTTTTAGCTATATCTTTGCCCAAAAAATAATTTAGTAGTGTCATGAGTGCAACAAACAACTCGTCGAGAGGACGACAAACGGGAGCTAATAAGGGCTTCCAAGGGAATAAAAAGAGAGACTTTAAGAAAGCTAAAGCAACTCCTGAAGCAGATCCAGCAGATGGGATTCGATTAAATAAATACATTGCAAATTCTGGAGTTTCATCGAGGAGAGAAGCAGATACCTACATTGCTTCTGGGAATGTGACTGTCAATGGAAAGGTAGTCATAGAAATGGGTTTTAAAGTAATGCCAGGAGATGAGGTTCGTTTTGATGGCTCCTCAATTTCACCCGAAGTTAAAAGATATATTCTATTAAATAAACCTAAGAATTACATCACCACCATGGATGATGATCGCGATCGAAAAACCGTGATGGATCTTATTGAGAATGCAACCAAAGAGCGTGTGTATCCTGTTGGAAGATTGGATAGAAATACGACGGGTTTATTGTTGTTTACCAACGATGGAGATTTGGCTAAAAAATTAACCCACCCAAAGCATAATGTACAGAAATTATATCATGCTTCATTAGATAAAAAACTCGAATTAAAACACTTGCAGAAACTAAGAGATGAGGTTATCATAGAAGGACGTAAAGTATTTATTGATGAGGTTGATTATGTATTAGGAGAATCTAAAACAGAAGTAGGAATTAAGATTCACTCTGGACGAAATAGAATTGTACGAAAGATTTTTGAACACTTCGGATACAAAGTAGTTAAGTTGGATCGAGTAATTTTTGCGGGTTTAACTAAAAAGAACTTACCGAGAGGTCGTTATAGAACTCTTACAGAACAAGAAATTAATACCTTACACATGATTTAGTTCTGTGTATTAATTTTTTAGATATAAAAAAGACACTTTTTAAAAAGTGTCTTTTTTGTTTAGTTTCATGACCATAAAATCCACCAATTTTGCTGCCAAGTTTGCCGTTAAATTATCACGATCTAGCTTCGGGTTTAATTCTGCAATATCACAAGAGATTACCTTTTGAGTATCAAATAAAAAATGCAGCATTTTAAAGACAAAATAAGGAGTGAAACCTAGAGGAGAAGGAGCGCTGACCCCAGGTGCATATGCAGATGAGAAACCATCCATGTCTATGGTAATATACAAATAATCATTTCTTTCTATAAAAGGCCTTAGCTTCTGTTGAAGGGCTTTTAATTCTTCAGAAGCTGATTCGCATTCATAATTAATAGCATAACCCACTTCTGATTTTTTTGCTATTTCAAAAAGTTCTTTGGTGTTTGATTGTCGTTGAATGCCAATGGCAAAGTAGTCTAATTTTTCATTAGATGTAGAGAGTTCAGTAATCAGCTGGTTAAACGGGGTACCAGAATTTGGTTTTTTATCAACGGTTCGCAGATCAAAATGTGCATCAAAATTTAGGATGCCAATTTTGGTCTTTGTGGTCTGTTTAACAGCATCTCGAAGCCCCATATAATGACCATAAGCCAAATCATGTCCTCCTCCAATAACGATAGGAAAAATGCCACTTGAAACTAGTTTTTGGACACTTGTTCTAAGTGCTGATTGACAACTCTCCATATCATTTTTCACACAATGAAGGTCTCCAAAATCTGCTACCGTTTTTTCTTCAAAATGTATGGGTAATTTTGCCAAACGATCTCGAAGCAATTTTGGACCTTCTGCTGCACCAATTCTGCCTAAGTTTCGTCGAACACCCTCGTCACAAGCATAGCCTAATAAGGCAATGTCAATAATTTGATTTGCATCAATATCATTGATGTTTGCAAGGGAAATTTCCTGATGCCAATATTGATTTTCTATATCGGGATTCGAAGCTCTTCCTGTCCAATCTTCTGGTTGAGCAAGGACATAATCTACATTGAGATTGTCAAATAAAGTTGTTTTCACAAAAACTATTTTTAGTGGATTGCTTGTCCTTTTAAAAAGACGGTGTCAATTTGATGGTTGCCAAATGCATACGGAATAAAACCAACTGAATTAATTTTTTTAGTCAGTATTAAATTGGCCTGTTTTCCAGGGGTAATAGAACCTGTTTTATGACTTAGTCCCATAGCATAAGCACCATTGATTGTTGCTGCATTAATCGCTTCCTCTGGAGTCATCTTCATTTTTATACAGGCCGTTGCTACCACAAAATTCATGTTTCCAGAAGGGGTAGAGCCCGGATTGTAGTCTGTCGCCAATGCTAGAGGCAACCCGGCGTCAATCATTTTCCTTGCAGGCGTATACGGAATGCTCAAAAAATAAGAACAACTCGGTAATGCTACCGGCATGGTTTTGGTATTTTTTAAAACCTCAATATCTTCATCTCTCATGATTTCTAAATGATCTACAGATAAGGCTTGATGTGCTACTCCTGCCTGTACCCCTCCAATAGCAGTAAATTGATTTACATGAATTTTAGGAATTAATCCATGGGCTTTTCCAGCCTCTAAAAATCTATGGGTATCGGATACCGTAAAATAACCAGTTTCACAAAAGATATCAATATATTCAGCCAAGTTTTCTTTGCTGATTTCTGGAAGAATTTCGTCGATTAAAAGATCTAAATAAGCAGCTGAATTGTCTTTAAAAGCCTTTGGTAAAGCATGAGCTCCAAGAAAGGTAGCCTTAATTTCTATAGGATAGTTTTCTTTTAGTTTTTTAATGACTCGCAACATTTTTAGTTCTGCCTCTGTGGTTAATCCATAGCCTGATTTTATTTCAACAGCTCCTGTTCCTAATTGTATAACTTCTTCTAGTCGAAGCTTGCTTTGTTCGTACAAGTCCCATTCAGAACAGTCTTGAAGTTTTTTTGCAGAATTGAGAATCCCACCACCTCTATTGGCTATTTCTTCATAAGACATTCCGTTTATTCGGTCAACGAATTCGCCTTCTCGGTTTCCAGCATACACGATATGTGTATGTGAGTCACACCAAGTTGGTAAAATCATTTTCCCCGACGCATCAATCAGCTCATATCCATTTGTATTTGGGCAATCTTTCATAGCACCAAATCCAGCTATCAAACCATTTTGGACTAATAAATAGGCATCCTTAATACTAGGAAGCTCACTCATTTCTTTTCCAGATACAAAATCAACAGCACTTGATCTGACCTGAAGTAATTCTTTAATATTGATAAAAAGTGTATCCATTAAAATAAATCTTTTAAGATTGAATCGGCTACTAAATTAGGAATCGTAACTTTTAAATTAGGAGTTCTGTCCATTTCCCTTTTTATAGCAAAGATAGCTTCTTTGTTGCGAGCCCAACTTCTTCGTGCAATTCCATTATTTACATCGTAAAAAAGCATGCTTTTTAAGCGCTCTTCTGCTGCTGCGGTTCCATCTAAAAGCATTCCAAATCCACCATTCATAACTTCACCCCAACCAACGCCTCCTCCATTGTGAATAGAAACCCAAGTTGCTCCTCTAAAACTATCTCCTATCA
>CBFHUV010000136.1:0-3570 GCA_965659055.1 Polaribacter sp. | reverse complement strand
ACGATTTCTGGACCTACTAAGGACAGTTATGGATCTATGTTAGAATTAACTTGGAGGGGTCAAAACCCACTTACTTTAAAAGACGGTACTACTCGCAAATTTATTAATGACAATGATACCGTAATCATGCGAGCACATTGTGAAAACAGCGAGGTTCGTATTGGTTTTGGAGAATGTATCGGTAAGGTTTTACCAGCCACAGAATATAAAAAATAATTTATTTTAAATGGTTCTTCAGTAAAATTCTCTATAAATTCTTTCTGAAAACCCGTAATAATAAATAATGCTAATTATTACTTAAATCAACATCTAAAATACTATGATGTGAGGCATGATCGAAGACTTTCCCGTTTTTTAATAGCAATAATTGAGGAGATTGATGCCTGATATTAAATCTTGAAGCTATTTCATTAGAAATTTCTCTATAGCTGATTAAATCTAAATAATATAGCTTCATTTGACGTGTATTTTCATGAAGTGATTTTTCAAATTGTCTTTTTACCATACTGCTAACACCGCAACGAGTTGAGTGCTTAAAAACAAGAACCGTGTTATCTATAGAAAATGATTCTATCTCTTCCAATTGTTCTAAAGACTCTAAAGGGATCCAATTGATAGTTGAACTTGTTTGCGTAGTATTTTCCTTGGTGTTTTTAAATATATTTTTAAATGGGCTCATTTCTTTTTTATTGTATCAGTCGTACGTTATATTGAATCCTTGCATCAGTCATTAAGGCAGTAAAAATAAGGTAATTACAGACAAAATGACTTGTTTTACTGAAGAATTTTTAATGGTATCAAATTTGCCTTATTGAAATAAAAAAACACAGCTTATGAATTTTAATAATTATACAACAAAATCGCAAGAGACCATACAATTAGCACAACAACTTGCGAAAGGATATGGTCATCAGCAAATAGAAAACGAACATATTTACAAAGCAATTTCAGAAATTGATGAAAATGTGCTTCCTTTTTTGTTTAAAAAATTACAAATCAATGCAGATTTGGTGCTGCAAATAGTCAACAAACACTTAGAGAGTCTGCCAAAAGTATCTGGCGGAGAATTGATGCTGTCAAGAACCGCAAATTCAACGCTAAACGATGCAAGTATCATTGCTAAAAAGATGAAAGATGAATATGTTTCTATAGAACATCTTTTATTGGCAATTTTTAAATCAAAGAGCAATATTGCACAAGTATTAAAGGATCAAGGACTTATAGAGAAGGATCTAAAAAGTGCAATTGATGAATTGCGCAAAGGAGATCGTGTCACTTCTCAAAATGCCGAAGAAACATACAATTCTTTAAATAAGTATGCTAAAAACCTAAATCAATTAGCTCAAGAAGGTAAGTTAGATCCTGTAATTGGAAGAGATGAAGAAATTAGACGTTTATTGCAAATTCTATCCCGTAGAACCAAGAACAATCCAATTTTAGTAGGAGAACCTGGTACAGGTAAAACAGCTATTGCCGAAGGACTAGCCCATAGAATTATTGATGGAGATGTTCCAGAAAATTTAATCAATAAGCAAATTTTCGCCTTGGATATGGGCGCGTTAATTGCTGGTGCCAAATATAAAGGAGAGTTTGAAGAACGTTTAAAAGCAGTCATTAAAGAAGTAACGAAGAGTGATGGTGACATTGTACTTTTCATTGATGAAATTCACACCTTAGTAGGTGCTGGAGGTGGTCAAGGGGCGATGGATGCTGCAAACATTTTAAAACCTGCGCTTGCCCGTGGGGAACTAAGAGCAATCGGTGCCACTACCCTAGACGAATATCAAAAGTATTTTGAAAAAGACAAAGCCTTAGAGCGACGTTTTCAAAAGGTCATCGTAAATGAGCCTGATACAGAAAGTGCAATTTCGATTTTAAGAGGAATCAAAGAAAAATACGAAACGCATCATAAGGTTCGAATTAAAGATGAAGCTATTATTGGTGCAGTAGAATTATCAGAACGTTATATTACCAATCGATTTTTACCTGATAAGGCCATTGATTTAATGGATGAAGCTGCAGCCAAATTGCGTATGGAAATCAACTCAAAACCAGAAGAGCTTGACGTCTTAGATCGTAAAATTATGCAACTCGAGATCGAAATTGAAGCCATCAAAAGAGAAAAGGATGAATCTAAATTAAAATCATTACGAGCAGACTTGGCAAATATCAAAGAAGAGCGCAATGAGTTAAATGCCAAATGGATGAGTGAGAAGGCTGTAGTTGATCAAATTCAAGCGACTAAGTTGAGCATCGAAGATTTTAAAATTGAGGCAGAGCGCGCAGAACGTGATGGTGATTACGGAAAAGTAGCTGAAATTCGATATGGGAAAATAAAGGCAGCACAAGAAGAGTTGGAAGCTATGCAAAAGCAATTGCAAGAAAATCAATCAGGTAATTCTTTAATTAAAGAGGAAGTAACCTATGAAGACATTGCAGAAGTCGTGGCCAAATGGACAGGAATTCCAGTAACGAAAATGCTACAATCAGAAAGAGAAAAGCTATTGCGACTCGAAACTGAATTGCACAAACGTGTCGTAGGACAAAACGAAGCCATTGAGGCAGTATCAGACGCAGTTAGAAGGTCAAGAGCTGGTTTACAGAACCCCAACAAGCCTATAGGGTCCTTTTTATTTCTTGGAACCACGGGAGTTGGTAAAACCGAATTAGCCAAAGCCTTAGCGAGTTATCTATTTGATGATGAAAATGCCATGACTCGAATTGATATGAGTGAATATCAAGAAAGACATGCAGTAAGCAGATTAATAGGAGCGCCTCCGGGATATGTAGGATATGACGAAGGAGGTCAGTTAACAGAAGCAGTTCGTAGAAAACCGTATTCTGTAGTTTTATTGGATGAAATTGAAAAAGCACATCCAGATACCTTTAATATTCTATTGCAAGTGCTAGACGAAGGAAGATTGACAGATAACAAAGGACGTGTTGCCGATTTTAAAAACACCATTATTGTGATGACCTCAAATTTGGGAAGTCATATCATTCAAGAAAAATTTGCAAATGCGAATGGCAATATTGATGCTGCTATAGAGGTGGCTAAAATTGAAGTACTTGGACTCTTAAAACAGTCTGTAAGACCCTAATTTTTGAATAGAATCGATGATATTGTGATGTTTACACCCTTGACAAAAAAAGATGTTCGAGAAATTGTAAAACTACAAATAGCGCAAGTGAAAAAGATGATTGCGAAGCAGGACATCACCATGGATGCAACCGAAGAAGCCATTGATAATCTTGCTAAAAAAGGCTATCAACCAGAATTTGGAGCCAGACCTATTAAAAGAGTAATACAAAAAGAAGTTCTGAATCAATTATCGAAAGAAATTTTAGCAGGTCATGTAACAACTGATAGTATTGTCTTGCTAGATGCTTTTGATGATAAGTTAGTTTTTAGGAACCAAGATGACCTGATCACTAAATAAAAATATTTAGTTCGTTTTAAAAGTGATGTAGTAAAAAGCTGCATCACTTTTTCTTTTTTGACTATATTCGTTTTTCAAACACAATACTTATTATGAAAAAAATACTTGTCCTTGGCTTGTTTTTTTGCAG
>CBFHUV010000135.1:246-3733 GCA_965659055.1 Polaribacter sp. | reverse complement strand
GGTTCTTCCTGCTTTTTTTCAATAGAGCTATTTCTGCATCATGTGAAGCGAGAAAGGATCTTTTATTTTTCTTCTGTTTATTTTTTTGGAATATTCTTTAAAATTTCAACTAAAAAATTCCAAAATTTTTGAGTAGAGCTAATGCTTGCTCTTTCGTCCGGAGAATGGGCTCCTCTTATGGTTGGGCCAAAAGAAACCATGTCTAAATCTGGATAGTTTTGACCTAGTATACCACATTCCAATCCTGCATGACAGGCAGCAATATGTGCTTTTTCTTGATGCTGGTTTAGATATATAACATCTAAAAGTTTGAGTATTTCAGAATTGATATTGGGTTGCCATCCAGGATAAGCTCCTGAGTAGCTTACTTCAAAACCAGCCAACTCAAAAGCAGCTCTTAATGAGTTTGCCAAATCGTATTTACTTGTTTCTGATGAAGAGCGCGTTAAACAGCCAATATAAATTTGACCATTATTTACTGTTATCCGTGCAATATTGTTTGACGTTTCAACCAAGCCATCAATATCTGGGCTCATTCTATATACGCCATTTGCAGCTGCATAAACCGATTTAAGAAAGCCTTCTTGTACGCCTAAATCCATAACCTTGTTAGGTAAATCCGTTGCCTCGATTCTAATGGATAGTTTTGGTTCTATACTTGCAAATTCTTCTTTGATACTATTGATTAGTTCTTCGGTCTCAAAGATAAATGGTTCTTTAGAGATGGTGTCCACCACAAAAATAGCTGAGCTCTCTCTTGGAATTGCGTTGCGCAGGCTTCCTCCATCCATCATGGCAATGCGCAGTCCAAAATTTTCAAATCCATCAAAAAGCAGGCGATTCATAAGTTTATTTGCATTGGCCAAACCTTTGTGAATGTCCATTCCGGAATGACCCCCTTGCAATCCTGAAATTGAAATTTTAAAGGCAGAACTTTGAGTTGGTGTCTCTTCTTCTAGGTATGATCTGGTTGCTGTAATATCTACTCCTCCTGCACATCCCATGCCGATTTCATCATCTTCTTCGGTGTCTAAATTCAATAAAATTTCACCTTCTAAAAGACCTGCTTCAAGTCCCATTGCTCCAGTCATTCCTGTTTCTTCATCGATGGTAAACAAGGCTTCAATTGCCGGGTGAGCAAGATCAGTGGCTGTCAAAACACTCATGATTGCAGCTACACCAAGTCCATTGTCAGCGCCAAGTGTTGTGCCTTTTGCTCGCACCCAATCACTATCAACATACATTTCAATCCCTTGGGTGTCAAAATCAAAAACCGTATCAGCGTTCTTTTGATGAACCATATCTAAATGACTTTGCAGAACCACTGTTTTTCGGTTTTCCATTCCTTTGGTTGCAGGTTTTTTGATGATTACATTCCCAACTTTATCAACAGTGGTTTCCAAATTTAACCCTTCTCCAAAATCACGAATAAAAGCAATGACACGCTCTTCTTTTTTAGATGGACGAGGTACAGCATTTAAATTAGCGAAATGATTCCAAATATTTTTAGGGTCTAAATTTCTGATTTCTGAATTCATGAATAGGTTCTTTTTAGTACAGCATCAAAGGTACAATTTCCGAAAGGGCTTTCCAATAAGATCTGATAAATTCTATAGATTTTTGGAATATTCATTAAATGAAAAACAGGGAAGTTCATCGAAAGAGTTTAGGGCTAAATTTAATAGGAGTTTCAGATAAAAAATAACCCACAACTTTTGCAAGCTGCGGGTTAAACATCTGTAGGTTTCTATTTTTAAAACTAATTGCTTTTTGCTTTTAAAATCGCATCAATTCTTGAAATACAATCTTTATAATGGTATTTAGTTATGGTGTTTATCGCATTGGTATTTGAGGTAATTAATTGTGATTTTAGCACCACTAATTCACCTCTAATGATAGAATTGATATCAGAATTTTTAATAGTTGGGCTTTTTTGGTTCATTAAAAACTCCAAACGTTCAATGAATGCTTTTTGTAAATTTCTTCTATAAACAGTCACATTCTTTTTCGAAATAGTTTCAGAGAATAGGCCAACTCTTAGGTCATGGATAAGGTTTAAATTAGTGTACTCTTTATTAGATCTGGTCTCAGCATCTAAAAGGCGTTCCATACGGCTATTGTTTAATAAACTATTTAGTTGTCTCGTTTGAAGCCCTAATAATTTAGCAGCATGTCCAGAAGCATCAATATTGTTTAAAATTTTTGTATCGAGCAACCATTCAGGTGTTTCAAAGGTGTTTTCTAATATCCATTTCATAGATTTCTTTTGAGTATTCGCATCAATATTGGTATATACATTTCCTTTTTGCTCTGGTTTTTTATTGGATTCCACAACCCCACCTATATTATTTACCACATGACCTACATATCGACTCCACACACCTAGAAGTTCACCATAAAGTTCTTTCAGGTCCTCGTAATTATTTGTCTTGTCAGAGGTCCATGAGCTTAGACTTTTCGCAACATATTTTAAATTCTTAACACCATAAGTACTCGCTAGAATTGGATCATCTCCAATTCCTTCTGTTTGTGCGGTAGGGTCAAAACTTTTATCACCAAAGCGATAGATAGGATCGTTGCTCTTTTCTGAAATCCATGTATCTAGTGTTTTTACTTCATCTTCTGGAGTTTTCGCTGAAGGAATCACGCGATATCCCCAATTTATTGAGTATTCGTCGTATGGACCTAATTGTCTTATAAAACGTATGTTTTTATCCCCAGGTTGTGCGATATAGTTATAACGAGCATAGTCCATAATGCTTGCTGCGATTCCATATTTTTGGGTAAAGGAGCCATCTCTAAGAGATTCTACCGGGTAGGCAGAACTAGCGGCCATATTATGTGGTAACCCCAAGGCATGTCCAACTTCATGAGCGATCACCATGTGCATCATTTCTCCAATTTCTTCATCTGGGGTGTCTAGGGTTCTCGCCGAAGGATTCGCAGCACCTGTTTCTAATAAGTACCTGTTTCTGTACGAACGCAGATGGTTGTGATACCAAATAATATCACTTTCTATAATTTCACCAGTTCTTGGGTCAGAAACACTTGGTCCAACTGCATTTCTTGTAGTGCTTGCTACATATCGAATTACAGAATAACGAATGTCTTCTGGGCTAAATTCTGGGTCTTCCTCTTTTGTTGGAGGGTATTTTGCGTAAATGGCATTTTTAAATCCTGCTTTCTCGAATACTTTTTGCCAAGAATCTACTCCAGCCTTAATGTATTTTTTTAGTTTTTCTGGTGTAGCTGGATCCAAATAATAAACAATTGGTTTGATAGGCTCTACCAATTCTCCTCTTGCATAAGCTGCAGGATCTTTTGGCTCTAATCGCCATCTTCTGATATAGCGCTTGCTGTCTGATTTTAATTTTTCAGATCCATAATCAACAGTTCCTACTGAAAAATAACCCACGCGTTCGTCATGAATTCTTGGCATCATTGGGTTTTCTGGCAAGAGAATCATCGACTGATTAATCTGCATAGA
>CBFHUV010000135.1:0-236 GCA_965659055.1 Polaribacter sp. | reverse complement strand
TGGTGGTGCATCAGCTTCAAAGGTAAAGTCTTGAACCACTTCAATGTTTTTAGGATAGCTTTTGATGCTATTGATAAAACTTCTTTTACTATCTAAACGTCTTACTTTGTAGGTAGTTCTCATTCTACCAGCCAAACCACTAATGGCTCTGACATCACTGTCAAAAAAAGAAGTCACGTCGATTAAATTCCCTGTTTTCGCATCATTGGCTGCTTTAATATCAAAAGCATAAATTA
>CBFHUV010000134.1:0-3863 GCA_965659055.1 Polaribacter sp. | reverse complement strand
ACTTACAGCACCATCAATATAATTTCTGGATTTAGCATAACCATCGGGATCTATATTTGAGATTCTATCTAATATAGCATCAGATTCTGAAGTACAGTGCATTTTTGTATTTGTATCATTTTGCATTAACGTTTGCTAATTTTATTACCAGAAATAGCGCGTTGTCTAGTACATTTAAAACGAGTAATGTCTTGGCTTCGTTTCTTTAAGTGTTTTGTGCTTATGCCACTATTAACACGTTTTCTCCAAAGTTTAAAACTAGATTCTTTAAGATTACCACGCATTAACTTAATAACTTCTTTTTCGGGAATACCAAACTGAAATGTTATTGCTTCAAAAGGAGTACGATCTTCCCAAGCCATTTCGATAATACGATCTAGTTGTCTTTCTCTAAAGGAATTTTCTTGTATGTTATCTGCACTACTTTTTCCCATATTATATTTGAATTTAAGTAGTAAGAAATAGATGATAATGTTGACAAATAATAGGCTCAGAAGTGAATTTCACATCGTTTATTAGTTTATTATCCTCAAACTCTTACATGAACTGCTCATATCGTTCTTTGATTTCTTTAAGTCTAGTTTGAATTTTATTGTTTAGTTTATTAACGCTTCTGTTTTTCCAAGCAACTCAATCTGTAGTTGTAATAATAGGAGCTCGAAAACTTGTTGCATAAGGCTTTAAATAATCGTCAAACTTTTGCGTGTCCCTATTAAAAACTTCATTATCTGTTTTCTTCTCATCTGTCATTTTTTACTTTAGTTTTTCAAATTTTTTCATAACTTCTTCGGCTTCATAAACTTTCTGGTCACTTAGTTTTCTGTTAGTGGTAGACAGACTATGTGCTTCTTTTGTTAGCTTTTGATATTGCTCGTACAACTTCTCTTTTTCCGATTTCTTTTTGAATAATCCAAACATAATAGTAAGTTTCAAATGGTATTTATATTAATAAAAATATAGTACGAAGATACAATATGTTTAACATTTAATCATTATTGTTAAACAAATAAAATCCCATCTCTAAATGAAATGGATTTTCTACTATTAATCAATCAATCAAGCTAGTAGTTTTTTTCCAAAAATTAATTTTAGATAGTATACCTTAAATGGCATTGTGCTAATTTAGCAATGTTTCAATTCGGTTATAGATGAACAATGATTAGAAAATGGTGGGTTTAATTATAAACTTAGCCTATTGCTCGAATATGACAAAGAATCAATAAAATAGTTTTGAGGGATTTGGTTTTATTAACGCATTACGAAAGCCCCAAGGGGCTTATAATGCTTCGCATTATTTGGGGATTTCGTTTTTATTACGGAATGACTGTGACAAGGAACCCGTAAAATAGTGTTAGCTAACTGATTTTAATAAAGCTTTACGTGAAAGTCCTAGAGGACATATAATGCTTTGCATTATTTGAAGAGTACGATTTTGTTCGGTAGTGATTTGGGACAAGGAACCCGTAAAATAGCTTTAACATAATAACAGTAACGATATAAGGCAAAACAGCCTTATATCTGTTATTATGTGTAAACACAACGCGTTGCGCTTGTATACGCTATTTTACTAGTGATATATAAATGCCCTATAATTTACATTATGTTAAATAGAGTTTTTGAGCAATTGTATTGATCTTTGTGAATACTACTCTCTTAAAAGTTAATTAGATTTTATATAAAGAGTTTGCTTTTTAAAACTTAGAACTCTAGATTAAATCAAGTTGATTCGAACTTTCTTTTTCTTTAAACGACTGTTGTTTAATTCAGCAACTAATTTCTCAGCTCTACTAATCGGTACTGCAACAAAAGCACAATCTTGTTTTAGTTCAATCACACCCAATTCATCTTGCAACAATCCTCCTTGTTTACAAAACAATCCAGCAATGTCTCCCTTGCTAATTTTGTCTTTACGACCTCCAGAGATAAATACAGTTTCCCAATACGGCTCAACTACAGTAGCTTTTTTACGAATGTTTTCTGCAGGAGTTTTGTTTATAAACTCTGGTAGATGTTCTTTTTCCCATTTCAAGACATAGGCAGTTCCATTCTCATTAACACGCGCTGTACGCCCATTTCTATGGGTAAATTCTTCTAGTGCTAGTGGCAATTCATAATGAATGATAAATTTCATTTCTGGAATATCAATCCCTCTGGCAGCCAAATCTGTAGCAATCAACAATTGAGAGCTTCCGTTTCTAAATTTGATTAAAGATCGTTCTCTATCATGCTGCTCCATACCGCCATTAAAACAGGCATGTCTAATTTTGTGTTTGGTTAAAAAATCACTAACATTTTGAATGCTGTCTTTTAAATTACAAAACACGATACCTGGTTCATTACCAATATGTTGAACAAGTTTCAATAAGGTTTCATTCTTATTTTTTGTTGGAGACTCCACAATTTTAATACTCAACTGCTTGTTTTTCGCTTTAGTTAAGAAATTTACTGTTTTTGCATCTTGTAAATTCACAAAACTTGGAATTTCAACTCCTTGGGTTGCTGAGGTTAAAATACGCTTGTTTACTGCTGGTAATTGATTTAAAATGGCTCTCATTTCGTATTCAAACCCTACTTCTAAAGATTTGTCAAACTCATCTAAAACCAAGGTTTTGATATGGTTTTTTGCAAAACGATCATTGCTAAAATGATCTGCCACTCTTCCTGGAGTTCCAATTAAAATTGCAGGCAAATGTCTAAGCTCTATTTTGTCTTTAGACATAGATCTACCTCCATAAACAGCATTCACTTTAAAGCCAGTACCCATACTTCTAATTACCTGCTCTATTTGGATGGCCAATTCTCTTGACGGCACTAAAATAAGGGCTTGAACTTCGTCTATTTCTGGATTTAAGGTGTCCAAAATAGGTAAAACAAAGGCCAAGGTTTTCCCAGTTCCTGTTGGTGATAATAATATGGTATTGTTATTTTTAGAAATTGCAGCTATCCCCTGCTTTTGCATTGGATTTAGCTCAGTAATATATAGTTTTTCAAGAATATCCTCTTGATTTTTCATCGTATTTGCCATGGTCACATAGGTGTTAAAATCCTAATAAAACCCAATCAAATATGAGGTATAGAGGACTTGAGGCAAAGGTACTACATATTCAGGTATTTTCAGCCTTATTTGTTTTTTACCAATTGATAGGTTTTTTCGTAATAATCCATAATGGGTTGAAAAGGGCCAAATTTGTGCTGTTCGGAAGTAAAATCATCCGTCCAAGGACCATAAGGTGTTGAGACTGGTTTGAGTTTTCGATCTGGAAAATCAGCCTGCTTATTCATTTTTTCTGGTCTTGGAAAAGTATTGATATAGGCTGCGAGATGGTAGGATTCTTCATCGGTCAATTGCGGTGCATCATAATTAGCCCCCAAAGGCATATTGGCCTTCAAAAATTGTGCGGCAGTAAGTACACGATGCATACCCGCACCATCATTATAGGTGTCTTTGCCACTCAATGGTGGGTATGTATACCCCAAGAGCCCCTCTCCTTTTGGAATTCCTTCTCCATTAGCTTGATGGCAAACTGCACATTTTAAGGTATATAATTTTTTTCCGATACTCGGATTGGCCGCTTCTTTCGGTAAATTTATAGATAGATATCCCTTGTATTTTTTCTCCATATTTTTTGGAACCCCTTCACTTAACCAATTCATATATGCAATCATACTTTGCATTTCTTTGGTATCCTCAGGCATAGTGCGCCCATTCATACTGCGTTCTAAACATCCATTAATTCGATCTGCTAGGTTCCCCATTTTGTTTTCTCTACCACGAAACTGTGGAAATCGTTTGGAAACGCCTACAAAAGACCCAGCTCCAATCTTTCTTCCTCCATCTAAATGGCAGTTGGTACAGGCCAAAT
>CBFHUV010000133.1:0-3939 GCA_965659055.1 Polaribacter sp. | reverse complement strand
TAGTTACAGACAAAGGAACTTCGGTTCATAAAGTGCTAAAAATCTAATATTTAACTTTAATTTTAATTCATAAGTTAAATAATTGTGTATATTTATCTAGTTAATACACGTAAAAAATGTCTCAAATCCTTCAGCTTCACCGCTATAGAAAACACCTAGAAGACAGGTACAATAGACTCGTAGAAAGATCTAATGATTATAAATACGAAGACGAAAGTACTAGTGATCAGGCTGCGTTTAAAGCAATGAAAATTCTTGAAAAGCTAAATCGAGTTAAGTATTTAGATCAAGATTTTTCAAATTCTTTGTCGTAATTTTTTAAAATAATCAACCGCTTTTAGCAGACGACTTCCGTACCAGCTAAAATATTCACCATCTACATAAACTGTGGTTGCATGGTGCGTAAATCGACCAATTTCAAAAGCGTGTTCATCTTTAAAAGGATAGGGCTCGGATGATAAAAACACAAAGTCTGGGTCACCTTCCAAGCGTATCTTCTTCAATTCAATTTCTGGATACCTCTCTTTATTTTTATAAATATTATCAAATTTATTAAGGGTTAACATATGGTCTATAAAGGTGTTATTTCCTGCCACCATCCATGGATCTCTCCAAATAAAATAGGCTACTTTATAAACGGGTTCTTCCTTAATAAAGTTCTTAAAATCAGCTAATTTAAAATTGATTTTCGAAATCATTTGAGCTGCTTCTACAGAGCGTAAAAAAAAGTCTCCATAGTTTTTAATGAGCTCTAGGGTGTCGTTTATGGTGTAAATATCTGAAACATGTGTGGGCGCAATCGATTGGCAAAAAGCAACAATCTCTTGGGTGTTTTCTTCTTTATTACACAGAATAATATCTGGCCGTAGCTCGGTAATTTTGTCTTGATGGATATTTTTGGTACCACCCACAACGGTCCTGGTGCTTTTTATATGTTTTGGATGCGTACAAAATTTGGTAACCCCAACAATATTCGCTTCCAAACCCAAATCGACTAACAATTCTGTGATGCTTGGCACCAAAGAAATAATTCGCTTCGGAGGATTGGAAAAATCAAACTGTTTGTAAAAGGCTGTATTCAATAGGTTGCTGTTTTTTGCATGCGTATTATTCTCTAAAACCGATCGACTTTTGAATAAGGATCGCTTTTATAAAAACGCCTGCATTTCGTTTTTCAGTTCCACTGCTTTTTGCGCTGCAACTTCAGCAAAGTCTGTTCCGTTAGAAGCATAAATAATACCTCGAGAGGAGTTGATGAGCAAACCGATGTTTGAAGACAAACCATACTGGCAGACTTCTTTTAAGCTTCCGCCTTGAGCACCCACACCAGGGACCAATAAAAAGGCATTGGGTATCAATTTTCTAATTTCTTTGAAGTATTCGGCTTTGGTTGCACCTACTACATACATCAAGTTCTCAGAATTGGCATAACTTTTTGAGGTTTCTATCACCTGTTTGTAGAGTGCTTTGTCTTCTAAATTTTTCGTTTGAAAATCAAAGGCACCTGCATTAGAAGTCAGTGCTAACAAAATGGTATGCTTGTTAGGAAAGGCCAAGAAAGGCTCAACAGAATCGCGCCCCATATAAGGAGCCACGGTAATAGAATCAAAAGCAAGATCTTCAAAAAAGGCCTTGGCATACATGCTTGCTGTATTACCAATATCCCCGCGTTTTGCATCGGCGATGGTGAAAATTTCTGGATGATTTGCATTCAAATACTCAATGGTTTTCTTCAAGGATTTCCACCCATCAATTCCATAGGCTTCGTAAAACGCAATGTTCGGTTTGTAGGCAACACAGAGCTTATGGGTAGCATCGATAATGGCCTTATTAAATTCGAAAATAGGATCTTCGGTGTCTAATAAATGCTTTGGAATTTTGTAGAGGTCTACATCCAATCCGATACATAAAAAGGACTTTTTTTTACGGATTTGAGCTACGAGTTGTTCTGTGGTCATTGCAAATTGATATATGGAAAGCAAAGATACTTATTTTTGAGACTTTAACTATCTTTGTAAACACACATCTATACACCATGTTTAAAAAATTACTTTCTCTTTTGTTTTTATGTTTTGCCGTTTCTTGTGAAAAGCCAGTAGTATTTTCTGAGGCTGCCTTGCAAAGTAAATTTTATAAGACAGACCAAACGAAGGTTTCTTTTTCTGCTATTTTAGAGCAATACAAAGGCGAAAAAATACTGCTAGAAATCTGGGCATCTTGGTGTGATGATTGCGTGGGAAGCTTTCCAGAATTAAAACGTTTTCAAGAAGAAAACCCCAACCTTCGCTATGTCTTTTTATCCACAGATAAAAATTTTGCCAGTTGGAAGAAAGCAATCGAAAGATATAATTTAAGCGGAGAACATTATTTTATGGAGGCAGGTTTAAAAAGCCCTTTCGGTAAATTTTTAAATTCCAATTGGATTCCACGCTATTTAATTGTCGATGAAAAAGGAGGCATACAATTGTTTAAAGCCACCGAACTTAAGGATCCAGAAATTGCAAATGCCTTAAAAAAATAACTTATTTTTACAGTCTATAAAAAATCAACTTTTTAGCAATGAGAAAACACATAGTCGCAGGAAACTGGAAAATGAATAATGATGAGGCCGAGAGCAAGCTGTTGGTAAAGCAAATTAGAAAGTCTATTAAAAGAGTTCCTTTAAAAGGAGCACGGGTGCTTATTGCACCAACTTTTGTCAATCTAAAAACTGTTGTTAAAAAAGCCAGAAAATCAAAAATTGAGGTGATCGCTCAAAACATGCATCAAGCTAAGAACGGCGCCTTTACCGGTGAAGTTTCGGCAGCGATGTTAAAGAGTATCGGAGTTCAAACCGTTATTTTAGGTCATTCTGAAAGAAGAAGTATGTTTGGCGAGACCAATACAATCTTGGCTGAAAAAGTAAATGCAGCCATCGAAAACAATATGGAGATTATCTTTTGTTTTGGTGAGCAGTTGGAAGACCGAAAATCAGGAGCTCATTTTGAGGTGGTAAAAACCCAATTAAAAGAAGGGCTTTTCCATTTAGAAAGCAGTCATTGGAAACGAATGGTTTTGGCTTATGAACCTGTCTGGGCCATCGGGACCGGAGAAACAGCTAGCCCAGAACAAGCGCAAGAAATGCATGCCTTTGTACGAAACTTATTAGAAGAAACCTATACCACAGCGCTAAGTCAGAATACATCTATTTTGTATGGAGGAAGTGTTAAGCCAGAGAATGCCAAAGAGATTTTTTCGAAAGAAGATGTTGACGGAGGTCTTATCGGAGGAGCGGCCTTAAAAGCCAGTGATTTTACAGCCATTTTTAAAGCCATTTTATAAGCATGGATCAACTATATATCGCCTATGAATTTGTTGTAAGTCCACGAGAGATTGGCACCGAAATTTTAATTGCGGAACTCGGATTTGTAGGTTTTGAAAGTTTTGTAGAAAACGAACAAGGTTTTACAGCCTATATTCAGAAAGGAGATTGGCACGCCGACATTTTAAAAGACATCCCTTTGCTAGAGGCTCCAGAATTTGAAATTAGTTTTAATATCGAAGAGATAGCCCAAACCAATTGGAATGCAGAGTGGGAAAAGAATTTTGAACCGATTCAGGTTGATGATTTGGTTAGTATAAGAGCCCCTTTTCATGAAAATTCGCATTTGAAATACGATATTGTTATTGAACCAAAAATGAGTTTTGGAACCGGGCATCATGAAACCACACACATGATGGTGCAGCATCTTTTAGAACTAGATCTTAGTGGTAATAAAACTCTAGACATGGGTTCTGGAACCGGAATCCTAGCCATCTTTGCAGAAATGAAAGGAGCACAACCCATAGATGCTATTGATATTGATCCTTGGTGTTATGAAAACTCTATAGAGAATGTTGCCAGAAATAATTGCAAGCACATCAGCCTGTATGAAGGCGATGCCAGTTTGTTAGCCGGGA
>CBFHUV010000132.1:0-4022 GCA_965659055.1 Polaribacter sp. | reverse complement strand
AATACCATAAAAATGACAATGGGATTAAAATTAGCAAAAGCAGATCCAGTTAAAGGAAAAGCGAAATTTTTAGAAGCTTACAACAAAGGTATTGCCTCTAATGCTGGTAACTTATACTATACGTACCTATTAGAAGATGCAAATGACAACCCTTGGCAAGATCGTTTTGAATCAAGAAGAGATTACTTAGTAAGTGATACCTTTGTAAACAAATTGATTGGTACTGGAACAGATACTGCTCCACAAGACCCAAGATTGCCAAAAATGGCAGAACTTAGCACTAATACTACAAAATATGTAGGTGCTCCATATGGTGAGTCTAACTCTACAGTAGATAACTATTCGTTCATTACCAAGGATATCATCTTTAAAGGAGATGCTCCTTTAATGATTTATACCTTCGCAGAAGTATGTTTCGCAAGAGCTGAAGCTGCTGCATGGGGTTGGACAGCTGAATCTGCTAGTGCATGGTATGCTGCTGGTATTCAAGCGTCAATGGATCAATGGGGTGTAGCTGGAGCAGCTGCAACTACTTACATTGCTTCAAAACCATATACTGGAGTTAGCGACATCGCTTACGAAAGATGGGTTGCTCAATACATGCAAGGTTACAATAGCTGGAGTGAGTGGAGAAGAGCAAAAGCAATGGGAATGGAAGCTAAAATTGGCTTAACACCTCCTGCTGTTAGGATAAATGGTACTGGAATTCCTCAAAGACATGCATATTCTGCTACAGCTAGTGCATTGAACAAGGATAACTATGATGCTGCTGTAGCTGCTCAAGGTCCAGACAATTTAGACACTGTTCTTTATGTAAACAAATAATTAATGACCTAGTCATCAATTAATACTATAAAAGGCCTGTTCAAATGAACAGGCCTTTTTTTTGTTGGAAATTACAGACTTTACTGTATATTTGACTTTAAAACAAATAATCATGAAGAAAATAACAACCCTTTTAATGCTAGTTGCCGGAGTGCTTAGTATAACTGCACAAAATGTAAGAGCAACTTCAAATATTAGTGATGGATTTAACATCAATAGAAAAAACACAAATGGCCATCAATTTTTATTAGATGATTGGGTAATTGGTTATATGGTTGATAATAATGGGAATTTATCAGAAAAAAAATTATTAAATTATGATATCTATAACTACAACCCCACGTATAAATTAGGTCAAAATCAAAAAGATATCTTAGTAATAGACCGTAATTTATTTTCTGGATTTGTACTTACGGATTCGGAAAACAGACAGTATATCTTTTCAAAAATAAACGGAGATCAATTTGAAGACAGCAAAAAAGAAGATGTCTTTTATCAATTAATAAATGCTCCTAAAAAGAACATCATCTTAGAATCTACTAAAAAATTGAAAGATCCAAATGCATCTGGTTGGTCTTCAAGTAGAGACAATACCTTATCAGCAAAATTTGTTTTAAAAACAACTGCCTATGTATTAGACAAAAACAATAAATATGTTAAAGTAAAATTCTCATCCTCTTCCATTGCCAATGCATTCTCTGACAAGAAAAAAGAGATTAAAGACTTTATTAAAAAGCAAAAACTTAAAATTGATGATGAATATGATTTAATTCCAATTGTAGACTATTACTACAGTTTAAAATAGATCAACTTAATTAAAAGCAAAAAGCACCCTACATTTTAGGGTGCTTTTTGTTTTTGTAGATTACACAAAATTTAAACATTTTATCCATTCCTTGTGATATTTGTATAAAACTTTTAAAAAAAAGAAATATTTGTTAAACTTTATGTTAAAAAAATTGGTGGTTTAACATTTATTTAGCATTTTTGATTTAATTAATTCAAATAATTAAATAATGAAAACAAGGTTAAATGGAATGTTAACGCTATTGTTAGCGTTAGTTGTGCAGATGACGTTTGCACAGCAAAGAACTGTATCAGGTACAGTATCTGATGCTTCTGGTGTATTGCCAAATGTTAGTATTATGATTAAAGGCACTACCAATGGAACAGAAACCGATTTTGATGGTAAGTATACCATAAAAACAAAAACAGGAGATGTTCTTGTTTTTAGTTTTGTAGGTATGAAAACTATCGAAAGAACTGTAGGAAGTTCTGACACCATGAATGTAACACTTACAGAAGACAGCAATGTCTTGGAAGAGGTTGTTATCATGGGGTATGGAACCAAAACAAAAAATGAACTTACTGGTAGCGTTGTTACAGTAAAGGCAGAACAAATTAGAGATGTTCCTGTACTTTCTGTAGATCAAGCCTTACAAGGTAGAGTAGCTGGTTTACAAATATCTACAACTTCAGGTACTCCTGGAGCTGTGCAAGATATCCGTATTCGTGGTGCTGGATCTTTAAGTGCAAGCAACTCTCCTTTGTACGTAATTGATGGAGTACCTGTAGTAGACGGGGACTTTTCAGGTAGTGGAGCAAGTAGCTCTTTAAGTGCATTAGTATCTATCAACTCTAAGGATGTTGAAAGTATGACTGTATTAAAAGATGCATCTGCAACAGCAGCCTATGGAGCTAGAGGATCTAATGGGGTAATTGTAATTACCACTAAAAAAGGAAAAGCAGGAAAAGCAAGATTTACTTTTTCTAGCACCTTAGGATTCCAAAATGAAGCGAGAAACGAAAGAACTTCTTTAACTGCTCACGAAAGAGCAACTTTATTAGATGAAGCAGCTTTCAATGCTTATGGTGCAGGTTTTAACTTCACTAAAGACAATGCAAGAGCTTTTGTTAAGCAATACAATTTAGGATCTATTAATAGCTGGGATGAAACTTCAGAATACAACTGGGGTGGTTTGGTTGGAAATCCAGATGCGACCATTAAAGATTACAGCATTTCTGTATCTGGTGGATCTGACAAGACCTCTTATTATGCCTCTTTAGGATTGAATGAGACTGAAATGTTAGTAATTGGTGAACCATTTAGAAGAATCTCAGGATCTTTTAATATGAATACTCAGTTAAGAGATAATATGAAATTCTCTCAATCTGTAAATGCTTCAAATTCTAGACAAAATCCAGTATTGGAAAATGGTTCTTATTTTGGAAACCCATTTTTAACTAGATACTATATGAATCCTTTCTTCAATCCTTATAATGCAGATGGGACTTATAATATTACAAGTATTGGATCATTGCACAATACCCTTTACAGAAACGAGCATGATGTAAAATACAACAAGTTAACTCGTATTTCTAGTAATACTAAATTTGATTGGGAACTTTTTGAAGACTTAACCTTTACCACAAGAATTGGTTTGGATTTCGTATTGACTGAATACAAATCATTTGACAATCGTTACAATGGTGATGGTAGAGGAGTAAATGGTAGAGTTTCTGTTTCTGATAACAAAAACTTTAACTGGGTAACTCAAAACTCGTTAAACTACAAATTTAGCTTAGACAAACATAATTTTGATGTAACCGCTCTTTTTGAATACCAAAAAAATCAAGCAAGCTTTTTATCTGGTTATGGAGAAAACTTCTCTACCGATGGTCTAACCAACATTGCTAGTGCTGGAGCGAATTTTGATTCTTCTTCTAGCGAATCTGATTGGCTGAACGTTTCTTATTTAGGTATGATTAACTATAGTTATGATGGTAAATATATTGCTGACTTTACTTACCGACGTGAGGGGTCATCTAGATTTGGATCAGGACAACGTTTTGGAGATTTCGGATCTGCAGGGGTTGCTTGGAACATACACCAAGAATCATTTATAGAAGGTTCTGTATTCAATACTTTACGTGCTAGAGCGTCTTGGGGTATTACAGGAAACTCAGGAATCGGACTTAACTCGTACCAAGCCTTATTATCTTATGATGCAGATTATGCTGGACAAGGTGGTATTTACCCAAGCCAATTAGGAAATCCATTATTAACATGGGAAAAAGGAAATACCTTTGATTTAGGAGTTGATTTTGGACTATGGAATAACAGATTGTCAGGTAACGTATCTTACTTTAACAGAACTACTTTTGACTTATTACAAAGTGTTCCTTTATCTCCAACA
>CBFHUV010000131.1:0-4059 GCA_965659055.1 Polaribacter sp. | reverse complement strand
TTTGCATGATACTCTCTGCAAAACGATCCTGAAGTGCAGCACCAATTGGATAGGTCATGTACTGCTCCAGCACATGTGTAAAAGCATCCATAATTCCATTTGACAACTGTCGCTGTGGAATCGATTGAATTACTGAAGGGTCTAAAATTGAAAACTCTGGAAACAAACCAGGGCCACCCATTCCTAATTTTTCTTGCGTTTCTTTACGAGTAATCACGGCTCCTGAATTCATTTCAGAACCTGTTGCAGGCAAAGTCAATACAGTTCCAAAAGGCAACCCTTTAAAAGTACGGATATGTTTTTTTAATATATCCCAAGGTTCTTCTCCTTCAAAAAGTGCTGCAGCTGATAGAAACTTGGTTCCATCAATTACAGAACCACCACCAACGGCCAACAAATAATCAATTTTTTGAGTTTTGATAATCTCTAAAGCATCTAATAAAATAGCATACTCTGGATTGGCTGGAATCCCTGCAAACTCTATGAACTCTCTACCTTTTAAAGCAGCGATTACTTGTTCGTAAATTCCATTCTTTTTAATACTTCCGCCACCATATAACATTAATATTTTGGCGTTTTTTGGTATTTGATTGGTAATTTTCTGAATGCTGTCCTTCCCAAAGAAAATGTGGGTTGGATTCTTAAAATCAAAATTATTCATAATTATGTATTTGTTTAGGTTTGTCTGTGATAATGGTCCTTAATCAATTAGAGTTACCAAGTCTTCAGTACTTTTTCTAACTTTAACCAATTTGGCTAACCAATCTTTATCTTCTTGACGGTATCCTAAAGGCAATAAAACTGCACTTCTCAATCCTTTTGCTCTCAATCCTAGAATTTCGTCAACGGCCGCAGGATCAAATCCTTCAATTGGAGTTGAATCAACACCTTCAAAGGCAGCTGCTGTCATCGATTGTGAAAAGGCAATATAGGCTTGTTTAGAAGCGTGCTGAAAGTTTTCTTCCGCATCTTTTTGTGGGTATGAATTTAACAACATCTCTCTATAATTTTCCCAACCATCGTTTTTAAAACCTCTAATTTCGTTTGTCAAATCAAACATGGTATTAATACGATCTGCGGTATAAGTATCCCAAGCTGCAAAAACTAACAAATGTGAACAATCGGATACTACCGACTGGTTCCATGCCACTGCTTTAATTTTATCTTTTACCTCTTGATTGGTTATTACCATAATTTCAAAGGGTTGCAAACCACTTGAAGTAGGGGCCAATCGAGCAGCTTCAATAATATTGTCAATTTTCTCCTGAGGTACTTTTTGGCCATTCATGGCTTTCGCGGCATATCGCCATTTTAATTTATCTAATAATTCCATTTTTGTGTTTATTTAAGATTATTTTATTCTGATTTAATACTGTCCCAAGCCGCTTCAAAAGCTTCTTGAATATGTTTGTCTTCTAGGCAAAACACACCTCGTTGCTGCATGGTTAATAAAAAAGAAAGTGGATTTACGGTATAGGCATATAACATATAATTACATATTGGCTTTATTATGCCTTCATCTTTTCCTCTTTGCCATAGGTCGAGTAGGGGCTGTAAATGCTTAATCCCTTCTTTTCTCGAATTTTCATCAATAATCGGTGTGCTATCGCATTGCGCTAAAAAAATAGCCTGTTCTAAATGATTCAATTTAAAGTGTGCAATTCCTTTCCAAATACTTTCAAAACCCTCTTGAACAGTCATTTTAGTATTGTATTCTTTAAAAGCAAAATTGGTATAGGCTGCTTTTACTTCTAAATAGACTTTATTAACCAAATCTTGTTTGTTTTCGAAATACAAATAAATGGTTGCAGGTGATACTCCAGCCATTTTCGCAATTTTAGACATGGGTGTAGCATGAAAACCGTTGTTATTCACCAAACATTGCGTAGCCTTTACTAAGGCCTGGCGCTTGATTTCGCTTTTTGAAATTGGTTTCATAAGTATAATTTAGACAACAAATATACAAAAAAAGAATGAACGTTCATTTTTTTAAGAAACTTTTAAATTTTACTCAAAATTTTATTACTTGAATATTTGTTAATTTTATAGGCTATAAGGGCTATATTTGATAGAATCTATACAAAATTATCTGCTCAAATAATTGTTCATATATTTAATTTTTAACACAAATATAATGGCAATTTTTGTAGTTATTTTGTTCTAAAATATAGACTAAAACATGCAAAAAAAGTCAAGCGCTTTTCATAAAAAAATTCTTCTAATCTCTAAATACGGAGAAACACTAGATATTGCTTATACCATGCAGCAAGAAGGCTGCGAGATCAAAATGTATATCGAAGAGAAAGGTTGCAAAGAAATAGGTTATGGCTTTGTTCCTAAAGTAACTCAATGGAAAAAACATGTAGATTGGGCCGACCTAATAATTTTTGATTATACCGGTTATGGCCCCATTTGTGAACAATTACGAAAAGAGGGTAAATGGGTAGTGGGTGGATCTGAATATACAGATCTTTTAGAGTTGGATCGAAATTTTGGTCAAGAGCAGCTTAAAAAACACAAGATTAAAGTCTTGCCTTTTGTAGAGTTTACAAATTTTAAAGATGCTATTGCTTATGTAGAAAAACATCCAGATGCTTATGTAGTAAAACCTTCTGGTGAAACTCAAGAGCTAAAACAATTGCTCTTTGTTGGAAATGACGATGAAGGATTGGATGTTATTAGAATGCTAAAAGCCTATGAAAAATCATGGGGTAATAATTTTGGAGATTTTCAATTACAAAAAAAAGTAAAAGGTGTAGAGATTTCTGCTTCTGCCTTCTTTAACGGAAAAGAATTTTTAAGGCCCATCAATATTACCTTTGAACACAAAAAATTGTTTCCTAAAGAACTTGGAGTTTCAACGGGAGAAATGGGGAGCAGTATGTTTTGGACCATGGATTCACCTGTGTTTGATGCCACTTTGAAGAAATTAGAACCTACTTTGGCAAAAACAAATTATATCGGTCATATTGATGTGAATTGCATCGTTAATGGAAATGGTATTTATCCTTTAGAATTTACTTCTCGTTTTGGGTATCCTCAGATTATGATTCAACGTGCTGGAATTACCCAACCGATGAGCGAATTGTTTTGGAAATTGGCCTGCGGTGAAAACTTTAAAATTGCAGTAAAAAAAGGCTTTCAAGTGGGTGTGTTTATTGTGGTTCCCCCATTTCCTTATGATGATAAAAAAACCTTCGAATTGTTTTCTAAGGATGCCGTAGTCTTATTTAAAAAGGACATGAAAGAAGGGGTACATCCGATGCATCTAAAAAAAGTAAATGATGAATGGTTAATTACTGGCGATACAGGTATTGCTTTGTTGATTAGTGGGACTGGAATTACGATGAGGGATGCACAACGCAATATGTACAATAGAATTCAAGGAATTATCGTAAACAACTCATACTACCGAACCGATATTGGAGACCGTTGGTTGGAAGATTCAGATAAACTTTGGTCTTGGGGACTTTTATAAGATGAAACTAATAGATATTAGAGAGCACCCGCATCTATTCTTTGATCTTTTGCCTAAAGATTGGCAAGAAACGCTGCTTCCAGAATGGAGTTTTTATAAAAACTACGCACAGGTTTTGGTGCTTCATCAAGGGGATGATATTTGTGCTGGCGGAATCATTTTTGAAAGTTTTGCGCCAGGAATGGAAGCTTTTGAAGTAACTGCAGAAGAATGGTTTGTTAAAGGCTATAAGTATGTTGGTTATGTTTGGGTTCCAGAAAAACAACGAGGAAAAGGCTATGGTTCTTTATGGTTAAAAACCTTGATACAACAATTTCCAAAGAGTGGGTTTTGGTTGACAACGGAAGAAAAAGAACTTCGAAAGTTTTATGAACATAATCAATTTAGCTATCTAGAATCTTTAAAAATAGACACATCAGAAGAAGAACTTTTTGTTTATCATCCTTAGTTCAAAGCAAAAAAATAAAATTAATTTTTTCCTAATTTAAGGCTGAGTAGCTTTTTTGTTCATGTCAACAAAGAAAAAATTGTATCTTTCTTTGCTAAAAATCAATCTAAAATCATGAAAGTTAACGATTCTA
>CBFHUV010000130.1:0-4122 GCA_965659055.1 Polaribacter sp. | reverse complement strand
CCCTGCTTTAACCATTAGAGCATTCTTGTTCTTTGCATATCCAACATGGATGTCTGGAGATAAAGTATGGGTAACTGGAGCGGTTGAAAAAGCAGGTTCCGTAGATGCCATATCTGGAGAAACTATTTTGGGGAGTTTGGCACAGGGGAAAGACTTTGCGTATTCTGCTTGGGATATGTTCTTTGGTTTTATTCCAGGATCTGTAGGAGAAACTTCTACCTTATTAATTATAATTGGTGCCCTGTTCTTGATTTTCACAAAAATTGGAAGTTGGAGAATCATGCTAAGTGCTTCTTTAGGAGCTTTGGCCATGGGCTTAATTTTTAACGGAGTGGTTGATCAAGGATGGATTGGTGATGGTAGCAAATTTTACAGTTTAATGAGTACGCCTTTTTGGCAACATTTATTAATTGGAGGATTCGCTTTCGGAGCGGTTTATATGGCAACGGACCCAGTAACGGCATCACAAACGAATAAAGGAAAATGGATCTATGGTTTCTTAATTGGGTTTATCTCGATCATGATTCGTGTATTCAACCCAGCGTATCCAGAAGGAGTTATGTTAGCAATCTTATTAATGAATGTTTTTGCTCCAACTATTGACCATTATGTGGTTCAAGGAAACGTGAAGAGAAGAAAAAAACGTTTAAAAGTTAAAACAGCTTAAGTTATGTCTAAAAAACAGATAGTAATCTATACACAGTACTTTTTGCCTTCGGAATGGTGGTAATCGTAGGTGCTATGTTGGCTTTTTTCGCATCGTTTTTAAAACCGAATATCAGCGAAAATAAACGTATCGAAAAGCAACAAAATATATTGTATGCAATGGGGGTTAATGAAAATGATGAAAGTAGTGCTGTTTTTGTTTCTAAAGACAAAGTAGCTGCTGAGTTTTCTAAATACATTACAAAACAATTGGTGATACAAGGAGGTAACGTGACGGAAAACCCACAGGCCTATTTGATCGATGTTAAGAAAGAACAAACCTTAGCAAAAGAAGGAAAACAAAGAAGGTTTCCATTATTTGTTGGAGAAAAGGATGGAAAGACTTTTTATATTGCTCCGATTCGAGGAAAAGGACTTTGGGATGCAATTTGGGGTTATGTGGCTATGGATGCAAATATGGTAGTTCAGGGTGTCTTTTTTGATCACAAAGGAGAAACTCCTGGTTTAGGAGCGAATATCAAACAACGTTTCTTTATGGATGATTTTATCGGTGAAGAAATGATGAGTGGTGGTTCTTTTAAAGGAATTACGGTCGCCAAAGGAAATAACGATCCAAAGAACGAAGATAAAACAGATCATGAGGTTGATGCCATTGCTGGAGCAACCATTACTGGTGACGGAGTAACAGCGATGATTCGATCAGAGTTGAAACAATATGTAACTTATTTTAACACCTTAAAAGCAAATTAATATGGGACTTTTATCAAAAAAAGACGCAGCATTAATCACAGATCCGCTAACAGATAACAATCCAATTACTATCCAGGTTTTGGGAATCTGTTCTGCCTTGGCAATTACTGCTGAATTAAAAGCGTCTATCGTTATGGCCGTTTCTGTATTGTTTGTGTTAGGATTAGGGAATGTGGTGATCTCGTTAATGAGAAATATCATTCCATCAAAAATTAGAATTATTGTACAGTTAGTCGTGGTGGCTGCTTTGGTAATTATTGTAGACTTAGTGCTAAAAGCCTTCGCTTATGAATTGAGTAAAACCTTATCAGTATTCGTAGGTTTAATTATTACCAACTGTATTATTATGGGACGTTTTGAAGCTTTTGCTTTGGCTAACGGACCTTGGAAATCTTTCTTAGACGGCATTGGAAACTCTTTGGGTTATGGTGTTATTTTAGTGATTGTAGGATTCTTTAGAGAGTTACTAGGTTCAGGAACCTTATTAGGATTTAAAGTATTGGGAGACCCAATTGAAAAAACTGGCTTGTATGCATTCGGTTATGAAAACAACGGATTTATGTTGTTGTCACCAATGGCCTTAATCGTATTAGGAATTATTATTTGGGTACAACGTAGTAGAAACGCAGCATTAATCGAGGAATAAACAGTAAACAATTATCAATAAACAATGTTCAACATTGATAAATGGTAATTGATAAATGAAAATTGAAATAATATGGAACATATAGAATTATTTTTCAAATCGATATTTATAGACAACATGGTTTTCGCAACCTTCTTAGGAATGTGTTCATACCTAGCGGTGTCTAAAAAAGTTTCTACAGCTATTGGTTTAGGAGCGGCTGTCATTTTTGTATTGGCAGTAACGGTACCTTTAAACTGGTTGTTAGATCAATATATTTTAAAAGAAGGAGCCTTAGTTTGGTTAGGCGAAGAGTATGCAGATTATGATTTAAGCTTTTTATCTTTTATCATGTTTATCGCTACTATTGCAACCATGGTGCAATTGGTAGAAATTATAGTAGAAAAATTTTCACCTTCCTTGTATAACTCCTTAGGGATTTTCTTACCATTAATCGCAGTAAACTGTGCAATCTTAGGAGGTTCATTATTCATGCAGTCTCGTGAAATCCCAACTTTAGGATTGGCATTAACTTACGGAGTAGGATCTGGAATAGGATGGTTTTTAGCCATTTTAGCCATTGCTGCTATTCGTGAAAAAATCCGATATTCAAGTGTTCCTGGAGCCTTAAGAGGTTTGGGAATTACCTTTATTATTACAGGATTAATGGCCATTGGTTTTATGAGTTTTGGAGGGATGTTAACTGGAGGAGATGAAGAGCCTAAAAAAGAAGCTCCAAGGGCTGAAATTAAGAAAGAAGACCTTGAAAAGAAGGAAGAAATTGTAGCAAATAACACAAAAGAAATTAAAGAGTAATGATATTAGCAACAAGTACATTAGGAACAATTGTAGCAACTGTAGCAGCTTTTTTAATCATAACATTGTTATTGGTATCGTTGTTATTGTTTGTAAAACAAAAATTATCTCCATCAGGTCCTGTAAAAATTACCATCAATGGAGAACGTGTAATTGAAGTAGGTTCTGGAGGATCTCTTTTGTCTACTTTAGGAGGGGAGAAAATCTTTTTACCATCTGCCTGTGGTGGTGGTGGAACTTGTATTCAATGTGAATGCCATGTGAATTCTGGAGGAGGAGAGGCCTTACCAACAGAAACTCCACACTTTACTCGTAAAGAATTAAAACACGGGGCACGTTTGGCTTGCCAGGTAAAAGTGAAACAAGACATGGACATTTCTATTCCAGAAGAGATTTTTGGAATTAAAAAATGGGATGCTGTTGTTGTAAGAAATTACAATGTTGCTACGTTTATTAAAGAATTTGTCGTTGAGATTCCAGAAGATATGGGTTATAAAGCAGGAGGATATATTCAAATTGAAATTCCAGCCTGTGAAATAAAATATGCTGATATGGATATTACAGCACACCCAGAAGAACATGATACTCCAGATAAGTTTGAAGCCGAATGGGATAAATTTGGTTTAAGACCTTTGGTAATGAAAAATGCCGAAACTGTAGAAAGAGCCTATTCAATGGCTTCTTACCCTGCAGAAGGAAGAGAAATTATGTTAAATGTGCGTATTGCAACACCTCCTTTTGATAGAGCCAAAGGTGGATGGATGGATGTAAATCCAGGAATTGCATCTTCGTATATCTTTAACCTTAAAAAAGGTGACAAGTGTGTTATTTCTGGTCCTTATGGTGAGTTCTTTATCAACGAGTCTGATGCAGAAATGTTATATGTTGGTGGTGGGGCTGGAATGGCGCCAATGCGCTCGCATTTATACCACTTATTTAGAACCTTAAAGACGGGTAGAAAAGTTACCTATTGGTACGGAGGACGTTCTAAAGCAGAATTATTCTATATAGAACACTTTAGAGCCTTAGAAAGAGATTTTCCAAATTTCAAATTCTACATTGCCTTGTCTGATCCTTTAGAGTCGGATAACTGGAAAGTGAAGAAAGACATTAATGATACAGAGGGTGATGGTTTCTTAGGTTTTATACACAATTGTGTAATCGATAATTACCTATCTCACCATGAAACTCCAGAAGATTTAGAATTGTATTTCTGTGGCCCACCGTTAATGAACCAAGCGGTTCAAAAAATGGGAGAAGATTTT
>CBFHUV010000129.1:0-4368 GCA_965659055.1 Polaribacter sp. | reverse complement strand
GATTACTTTTACAACACCATCTGATTGTATTTCGAAAGTTTTATCATGAGATCCATATTCTTCTGCTTTTTGAGCCATCAAACCAACATTAGGAACGGTTCCCATAGTTGTTGGATCAAAGGCGCCATTTTTCTTACAAAAATCAATGGTTGCCTCATAAATTCCGGCATATGAACTATCAGGAATTACAGCCTTTGTATCTTGTGGCTTTCCATCCTTGTCCCACATTTTACCGGAAGTTCTAATCATTGCGGGCATAGATGCATCGATAATAATATCACTTGGAACATGTAAATTTGTAATACCTTTATCTGAATCTACCATGGCAATGGCAGGTCCATTTTTATAAGCAGCGGCAATATCGGCCTCAATTTCTTGCTGTTTAGCAAGTGGTAATTCTGTTATTTTACTTAATAAGTTCCCGAATCCGTTATTAACATCAACTCCTAAATCTTTAAAAGTAGCTCCATGTTTGTCAAAAAGATCTTTAAAGAAAACGCGAACTCCATGACCGAATATGATAGGATCAGAAACCTTCATCATGGTCGCTTTCATATGCATAGAAAATAAGACATCTTTTTCTTTTGCATCTACTACTTGCGCTTCTAGGAAGGTTAATAATGCCTTTTTACTCAATATAGTGGCATCGATGATTTCACCAGCTAATAGTGAAAGGTCTTTTTTTAATAAAAAACTACTATTGTTATTTCCAACGAATTGTATAGAAATTGTATCGGCAGTTTCGAGTGTTAGGGATTTTTCATTTGAATAAAAATCACCATGACTCATTGTTGAAACATGAGTTTTAGAAGTTGCACTCCAGGCACCCATAGAGTGTGGATTTTTTTTGGCGTAATTTTTTACTGCTCTAGGGGCTCTTCTATCAGAATTTCCTTCTCTTAAAACAGGATTTACCGCAGAACCCTTTACCTTATTATAGCAGGCTAATATTTTTTGATCTTCAGAGGTGATGGCCTCTTCAGGGTAATTAGGTACAGGATAACCTAATTCTTGTAGTTCCTTAATGGCATCTTTTAGTTGAGGTACAGAAGCACTAATATTTGGTAGTTTAATGATGTTTGCTTCGGGATTGGTGGCTAAAATACCCAATTCTGCTAAGTCATCAGAAACTTGCATTGATTCTGGTAAGTACTCAGATAGATTTGCTAATATACGTGCCGCCAAGGAAATGTCTTTACTCACAATTTCGATTCCAGAGGATTTAGTAAAAGCCTCTACGATTGGAAGAAATGAATAGGTTGCTAATGCAGGAGCTTCATCAGTCTTTGTGTATACAATTTTAGCGTTTGTACTCATGTTTTTATAGATATTATTTGCGTTGATAATACGCAAGAAGTGGATTGATTATTTGTTTAAAAAAGTGAATCAAATTTACAAATTAATACTGAGAAATTAGTTGCTAAATTGTGAATAATACAGCTGTTTTTTTGAATAGATGATATTTAAATACTTAATCAATTATAAAAACCATTATAATAATAAAAGCCATATCAAACAATTTCTTGTTTCGATATGGCTTCTTCGAAATGACTATGATGGTCTCGCAATTATCATCTAACTGCAGTTTACAAGTAAAAATTTGCGAACAAATTTTTATTCCTTAGTAAAACAGCATAAATCATTTCGGTTTTTGAACTACCAATCAAACATACACATTTTGTATACATCTAATTTTTATGGTAATTCTAATGTGTTTTCTATAGCGATTAAAAGTTCTCACTTCACTTGGAGTGAACATTGCTGTCAAATCAAGTGTCACATGCAGAAAACATATATAAAGAACGTTACTTTAATGTATTTAGCTTTAAAGAAACAATCCATTTAAGGTATTAATTCTACGTATTAATCTAAACACATCATCAAATATAGATGTTGTTTGTTTAAAATAAAATTTTTTAACAAATTAGAAATCAACAAGATATGAACCGAAGTTATAAACATTTGTTCATTAAAAAAAGCGTTGTGAGATTCACAACGCTTTTTATATATGCTTTTAGAAAATAAGAATTAAAATCTTTTTTCTGTAATTCTTGCTTTTTTACCAGTAAGTCCTCTAAAGTAAAAAATACGAGCTCTACGAACTTTACCTCTTTTGTTCATCTCAATTTTTTGGATTGAAGGTAAGTTCATTGGGAAAATACGCTCAACTCCAACAGTTCCAGACATTTTTCTAATCGTAAATGTTTCTGAAGCTCCAGTTCCTTTACGTTGAATTACAACGCCTCTAAAAAACTGAGTACGTACTTTTTCACCCTCTCTAATTTCATAGTATACTGTAATAGTATCCCCGGCAGAAAATTGAGGTAATTCGTTTTTAGTTACAAATTCGTCTTGTACAAATTTTATTAAAGATTCCATTTTTATATAAATTTATGGTTTTTTCAAAGAACCAACTTTCACGATTTTCGTCAGAGGTTGATTTTGAGTGTGCAAATTTAGCAAATATTTTTAATTGAAACTCTTTTTTATAGATTATTTTTCAGGTTGATAATTGCTGCAATAATACACCCAAAACTTACGTACTTCTTTGTTTTGCAGTTTAATAATGATAGGAGTTAATTCTATTATTGATTCAAAATATCCCGCTAACTCTTTAGGAATTTTTCCTCGAAGGTCTTTGTTGTTAAAACTCTTGTCCGAATCAATGAATAATGCATTCTTATGGTTTAAAAGTGAAAGGTCATCACCAATATAGTCAAACTGCAGAGCCTTCAATCCAATAATGTTTCCAGCGTATACTTTTTTATCTAAATAAAAATTCAATATCGCGGAAGTTTTATAATTATCATTTGAAAAGATAAAGGTGTCTGGATATTTTTCCTGCAAAACTTTGGTAGAATCCGCTAATTCTTTCCAACCAACCCAAGTATCATCACTTTTAATAGGAACGATATAAAACAATATTTGCAAAGCTAGTAATAGATGCAAACCAACAGAGCTAATCAATTGTATTTTAATCCATTTTTTTGAAATGAATAAGCTTGCTAATAGCACTCCTGTAATATACGAGGGCATCATCCAATTTAATTTAACCCAATAGATAGGGGTAAGGGCAAAAAAGCCAACAAAAGTTGGAATGAAAAAGGCCAATAAAAACAAAGTTTTTGCAGGCGGGAGTTTAAATTTTAAAAGGGCTCTTTTTACATACTCATATGTAAATTTAATAAATACTGCAAAAAGCACAGGTAGTAATATGACCAATTGGTGTCCAATAGCTCCAAAAAAGTAATTAGGTTTTAATTGAAATTTTGAAATGTCACCAGTCCTTTTTGAGGCCTGAAAAGCAAATGAAGCGAAATCATTTTGATAGTTCCAATACCAAACAGGAAATGTAATTAGGGTAGATAACAATAAAGACATCCAGAGCCAAGGAGAAACAAGTAACTTCCGGTAGCGGTTTGAAAATAGTATAAAAAAAAGTAACCCAATTTGCAAAAGTAGCGCAGTGTATTTGCTATTAAATGCCAATCCCATTGCAATTCCAGCTAGGATCCAATGTAGTTTTTTTTCTTCAAAAACGGCTTTGTATAAGCTGTATATACTAAATGTCCAAAACAAAAGCAATGGAACATCTGGTGTTGAATTAAATGATAGTATAGAAATAAATAGGGTAGAACACATTAAAACCAGGGCATTCTCAGCTTTATTTCTTGATAGAAATAGTTTCGCTAGTTTGTAAAAAATAAACAAAGTAAGCGAAGTCACAACAAAATCAGCTAGTTTAACAACAAAGACTGTTTTGCCAAAAACTTCTGTAAAACCTCGAAGCAAATACCCAATCATTCCAGGATGATCAAAATAAGAAAGGGCCAAGTGCTCGCCATAAAAATGATAATAGGCATCTTGTGGCATTAAACCCATAAACGGCAATAAAAACAATCGAAATAATTGAAATCCAATGACTATTGCAATGGTAGGGTGTTTTAGTATATAACTTTTTATATTATTCATCTAATAAGTCGGGTCTTATCTTTTTCGTTCTTTCATAAGCTTGATCAGAACGCCAAGCGTCTATTTTAGGGAAATTCCCTGACAATAAAATATCAGGAACTGAGAGTCCCTTGTAGTGGGCTGGTCTGGTATATACCGGTGGCGATAATAAATTGTCTTGAAATGAATCAGTCAAAGCAGAAGTCTCATCTCCTAATACTCCAGGGATTAAGCGGATTACAGCATCACAGAGCACTGCAGCAGCAAGCTCTCCACCACTAAGTACATAGTCGCCAATTGATATTTCTTTTGTAACAAAGAGGTCTCTTATACGTTGGTCGACACCTTTATAATGTCCTGTTAAGATGATAAGATTTTCTTGTAATGATAAGGTATTGGCTGTTGATTGTTTTAGTG
>CBFHUV010000128.1:0-4398 GCA_965659055.1 Polaribacter sp. | reverse complement strand
AGTTGGTCAAAATAATCAGAAGAATAGCACTCATTGGCCCATAGATAGCCAAACCATGCAATAACTTTTTTTATAGCATCAACATATTCTTGTTCTTCTTTAGCCGGATTGGTATCATCAAAGCGCAAATTAACTGGAGCTTTGTATTTTTCACCAATACCAAAGCTAATTCCAATAGCCTTGGTGTGGCCTATGTGCAGATAACCATTTGGTTCTGGTGGAAACCGAAAGCGCAAGTCTTCTTTTGACAAGCCATTTGCCAAATCTTCTTCAATTATTTGCTCTAAGAAGTTGAGCGATTTTTTTTCTTCGGACATGTGTTTTTCTACTAAAATAGAACTGCAAAATTACATAAAATAACTTGTATATTTTTAATTTTACTCTTCCTTTATCCTTAAGTGAATTAGAAAAAAGGGGTTCTTACCCATTTATCTTTATCTCAATTTCTTTTTCTAATTAAAGTTTTTGAAAACTTAGCACAAAATACTTTTTATCGTATTTTTGCAACATATGAAAGATGAAGCTAAAAAGCCAGATTTAGTTGTTTATAATGAAGATACGGGGCAATATGATGCTGCTCTAAAACCTTATGGAACCTCTGCAAGTTCGCCCGTAATTAAACCGCTGAATACTGCTAGTTGGAAAAATGATGGAATTCAAAGAGTTAACAAGCAATTCAAATCAAAATTTGATGAAGTTAAACAAGCATATGAAGAATTGATGCAGAAATTTCAATACAATGATTTAGTTTACAACGCAAAGTTTAGTTTTGAGCCAAATATTGGTGAAATATATTATTTGTACAACAATAAAAAGGGAGAAGCATTTTTATCAATAATAGCGCCCAATCAGTGCAGTTTTCAACACTTAGGGTCCTTCAGATTAAATTCTGATAAAATGTGGGAGAAAGTAGATTAAAATTAAATATATGTTTTTGAATGGGAACAATTGAAGTAAACAATATACAACTTTATGCCTATCACGGATGTTTAGAGGAAGAAGCAAAAATAGGATCGTCTTATAGAGTCGATGTTAAAGTGAAGGCCAATCTCACAAAATCTGCTCAAACTGATGCATTGTCGGATACGGTAGATTATGTGCATTTGAATCAAATCGTAAAAGAAGAAATGGCGATTCGATCGAAATTGTTAGAACAGGTAGTTCAAAGAATTATAGATAGAGTTTTCTTAGAAATTCCTATGGTTGCGAAAGCGCGCGTAAGTGTCGCAAAGTTAAACCCACCAATAGGAGGAAACGTCGCAGAAGTAGCTGTTGTTTTTTCAAAAAAACGGAAAGCATAAAAAATTCTTGCCCAACAAGTAAAAATGCGTAAATTTGCACACCTTATAAGGTGTCGTGGCCGAGTGGCTAGGCAGTGGTCTGCAACACCATCTACAGCGGTTCGAATCCGCTCGACACCTCAGAAAAATCACAAAAACCTCTAACAGTCAAATCGTTAGAGGTTTTTTAATCAACACAACAATAGGTGTTTTCTTTTTTGATTGAAATTGTAAATCTTGAGACACAGAGTTTATACGATTTTATCCAACCGCAACAGAGCGTTCGCTTTCAGAAGACACTAATCTTACCGGATGAAATGGAATTGAGGAACTTAAAGCGTTAGGCTATTATCTTTAGAAAGTCTAATTCTTAAAATAAAGGTAAAATAAAGATTGTATTATTTTCTTAAAACCATTATTTTTAACAATTTATTCTTCAAAACAACTAATTTTAACCAAAGGTTAAAAGGCGTGATTATATGAAAAACAACCACAACCAAAATACCACATACTTAAAAGGGTTATTACTTTTATTGCTGCTGATTTTTACAACAAACTCATTTGCACAGCGACTAATTCATAACTTTGAGTTTAATGGCAACCTAAACGATACAAGCCCTACAGGTATAATTTTAAGTCCTGAGAATATAACGTCTTCTAGTTATGGGACTAACCCTAATAGTTTTACATGGGTTCAAGCCTCTAATCCAGGAGGTGGACTAGTGTTGTTGACAGATCAGTTACCTGATCCAACTCATTATTCATTAGGCTTTAGAATTAGTTTTAAAGAAACGGGTTCTGATTATAAAAAAATACTTTCGTTTAAAGGGGTAGTAGTTGATAATGGATTGTATTTTCAAAATGGCAACCTAGAATTTCATCCTTTTGGGAAAAATTCAACCATTTTCTACCAACCCAATACATTTTATGATTTTGTTCTAGTAAGAACACCAGCGAAAAACATCAAAGTATATGTTGTTGAGCCAAACGGTACAGTTACTCTAGTGTATGATAAACAAGATCCTTCTGATGCATCTGTACCTCAGTTGATTAATGGAAAGCATGAGCTCCGCTTTTTTATGGATGATACCCATACAAGTTATGAACATTCTCCTGGGGGAACCGTAAGAGGTATAAGAATGTGGGATAAAGCACTTACTCCAGCACAAATTGGCGCTGCGCTATCTTCTGTAACTACAGAACCCCCAATAAACGTTACGTCTACCTCTGCAACTTTAGTAGGAGAAGTAAATCCACAAGGAAGTTTATCTACGTTTGAATTTGAATATGGAACAAGTACTTCTTACGGAACTACCATCACACCTTCTCCGGCTTCAAGCTCTGGAACAAGTGCAATTTCAACTACGGCAGACATATCAGGATTGACAAAAGGACAGCAATATCATTACAGAATAAAATCAACGAATTCTGTAGGTGTTTCTTATGGCTCCGATGTCTCCTTTTTTGCATCACCAGATCAAGACAATGATGGCGTTCCAGATCTTAATGATTTGGATGACGACAACGATGGAATTTTAGAGACTGTTGAAGGGGCAAAAGCCACAACTGTAGGTACTGCATTTAATACTGGTAGCGGAACAGGTAATGTTACAGGAACTTTATCTAGTGTTTCTGGAAGTGTTACTTATAATATTGCTTTTCAAAATGTTGGTAACTCAGGCAATGGGGGTGTAGGAAACGCTTCCGATTTTTTCAACGCAGGAAAAGAAATTTCTTGTGCATCAACAGTAGCTGGGTCCGATAATACTTTTACGTTTACTCCTCAAGGAACTGCTACACTTTCGGATTTAGAGGAAGTAACCGTTGATGTAAGTTGGGTAAGTACAGGAAATGTGATTACATTTAATCAAGCATTAAATAGCTTTGCCTTAAAACCAGGCACTACAGGTTCTATATCTTCAAATGGTAAAACTGTAACGATTACCTCTGGATCCAATACAGCTGCATCTGGATTTACGGCTAAACTCAGTTCTACCATTGTAAATCCTTTTGTGGTTAATGGAAGAGGAACTAGTAACGATACGTTTACGATTAAGGTAGCAGCAAGCATCTTTGACAGACCAGACTCAGATAATGATGGAATAGAAAATGCGAAAGATTTAGATTCAGATGGAGATGGAATTAAAGATGTAAGTGAAGTATATGGCCCAACTTATGATTCAGATAATGATGGGATTTTTGGAAAAGGTATTCCAACTGTAGATGCCAACGGTTTGGTAATTGCAGCTGGTGTTACAGGGAATGTTTATACTAATATCCCAAAGGACAATGATGGAAATGGTATCTTAGATATTTTTCAAGCAAGTCAAACATTTGGCGGTATTACAACTCAGCCCACAGATGTTTCTTCAATTATTGACAACCCAGCTGTCTTTACAGTAGATTTCAGTACAACTGGTTCTGGAACAGCGCCTTCAGTACAATGGTATACTAAAAAAGCGGGTACAACTACAGAAGTTTTACTAACAAATACGGGAATATACTCTGGAGTAACAACAAAAACATTAACCGTTACAGGCTATTTGCCTGCAAATAATGGTGATAAATTTTATGCGAAAATCTCAACACCTTCAGTACCTTCTTTTTTAGGAGTAACTTCAACTGAAGCAATACTGAACGTAACACCACACACAATAGTTGCTAATGATGATGCGATAACAATTGTAAAAAATAAGACTGTAGTTTTTTCAACTGAAAGTATTGTAGATAACGACTTGATATCAGGAAATAAACCTTTAATAAAGACAAATGTAATTCTTTCACAAGTAGGAAGCAGTGCTGTAAGTTTTGAGAATGTAAGAGGAAGAATTGTAATTAATTCACTTCGAACACCTGCAGGAGTTTATACTTTTACGTATTCAATTTGTGAAGTTATAGATCCAACAAATTGCCAAACAGCTACCGTAACTGTTACCGTTTTAGAAGATACCGATTTTGATGGTGTAGCAGATATTAATGATTTAGACGATGACAATGATGGAATTTTAGATACCGAGGAAGGAACTTGTACTTTACCAGCACAAATGCGATTAGGCTATGTTCCAAATGCTAGAGATTTAGATGCAGATGATGGCTATACTTTTGATGGTAAAAATAT
>CBFHUV010000127.1:0-4507 GCA_965659055.1 Polaribacter sp. | reverse complement strand
ACTTTCTATTCCAGAAATGACTGTTTTAATTGGAGGTATGCGCGTGTTAGGAACTAATTATGATGGCTCTAAACATGGCGTTTTTACTGAGAATGTAGGTAGCTTAACCAATGACTTCTTTAAAAATGTTTTGGATTTTTCAATAACTTGGAAAGCAACAAACTCAGAAGATAAAGAATTTATTGGAAGAGATCGCAAAACAGGAGCTATGAAATACGGTGCAACCAGAGCTGATTTAATTTTCGGTTCTAATACAGAATTACGAGCAATCGCCGAAGTATATGGTGCTAATGATGGTCAAGAAAAATTTGTTAAAGATTTTATTTGTGCTTGGACCAAAGTAATGAATTTGGATCGATTTGATCTGAAATAAATTCCATTCAAATAAAAAAGGGAGGTATGTACCTCCCTTTTTTATTTAACACTATTGGATTATTTACTTGCGAATAAATTTACGTCATTTTCAGAAACGATAGCATCTCCTAAAATAATTAAACGCTCAACCACGTTTCTCAACTCACGAATATTACCAGTATAATCATATCTTTGCAACAAACTAATGGCTTCTTCAGAAAATTCCTTTTGAATACCGCCTTGCTCCTCTGCAATTTTCTTCGCAAAGAAATTCACTAATAAAGGAATGTCATCTCTTCGATCATTTAAGGACGGAACCTGCACTAATATTACAGCCAATCGATGATATAAATCTTCACGAAAATTTCCTTTGCCAATTTCTGTCTTCAAATCTTTATTGGTTGCTGCAATAATTCGAACATCCACTTTAATATCTCGATCACTTCCAACACGGGCAATTTTATTCTCCTGCAAGGCTCTTAAGACTTTGGCTTGAGCTGACAAACTCATATCACCAATTTCATCTAAAAATATGGTTCCTCCGTTTGCTGCTTCAAATTTCCCTGCTCGGTCTTTATTGGCGCCTGTAAAACTTCCCTTTACATGTCCAAACAACTCGCTCTCGATCAATTCTGAAGGTATTGCTGCACAATTAACTTCGATTAAGGGTGAACTTGAACGGGCACTTTTTTCATGCAACCAATGTGCCACCAACTCTTTTCCTGTTCCGTTGGGTCCTGTTATTAAAACTCGAGCATCTGTAGCCGCAACCTTTTCTATAATATCTTTAATATGAGCAATGGCTTGGCTCTCTCCTACCATTTCATAATTCTTACTTACTTTCTTTTTAAGTCGTTTGTTTTCGACCACCAAACTTTTCTTGTCCAATGCATTTCGAACGGTATTCAGCAATCGATTTAAATCTGGTGGTTTGGAAATATAATCAAAAGCTCCCATTCTCATGGTTTGAACCGCTGTATCCAAATCGCCATGACCAGAAATCATGACCATCACCAATTCTGGCTTCAATTTTTTAGCTTTTTCTAAAACCTCAACTCCATCCATTTTTGGCATTTTAATATCACATAAAACCAAATCATAATCTTCATTCATGATCATCTCCATGCCTTGCAATCCATCTTCAGCTTCGAAAACTTCATACAATTCATTTTCTTCAGAAATGATTTTCTTCAATACTCTACGAATGGCTGCTTCGTCTTCTATGACTAATATTTTTTGCATCTTAATTCTTTTTTTCTATCATATGAACATCTCTTTGAGGAAAAGGAATGGCAATGTTATTTTCTCTAAACAAGCGATCTATTTCAAAACGAAGATCACTCTGAATCAGTCGAAACTCAAAACTGTCCCCAATGGTATATGCTAATTTAAAATTTAAAGAACTATCTGCGAAATTGGTGAAAAACACCATCGGTTTTGGATCGACTAAGATAGAAAGATGCGAACTTGCGGCAGCTAGTAACAATTTTTTAACTAAATGAATATCACTTCCGTATGCGACACCAACTTCTACACTATCTCGAGTCTCTAAACTATTTGCTGTCCAATTATATAAGGTATTTGTTAAATACAAATGGTTAGGAATCACCATTACCTTATTATCTAAAGTAACTGCCCTTGTTGTTCTTAAATTAATTTCTTCTACTTTACCAACTTTTCCGTCCAATTCTATAACATCACCTACATGGACTGTTTGATCAACCAATATAAAGATCCCAGAAATAATGTCCTGAAATAAGGTTTGTAAGGCGAGACCAATACCAATTAATAAGGCTGCAGATGCCGCAAAAATTGCAGTAACATCTACACCTGAAGTGTGCAAGGTCAACAAAAAGATTATCGCGTAAGCAAGCCATTTTAGATAATTAAAAACTGAAACAAACTTTGCCTTATCCGCTACTGGCAGCTTTTTAGTAACTAAATTTCGTATTATTTTTAGTAAAAATGAGGTGGCGAAAAGCACAAAGATTATAACCAGAACTGTTTTCACAGAGATACTCACCTTTTCACTAAATTCTATCGAATAATTTAAAAATTCTAAAAGCTCTTTCATTGGGTATATTTAATATCAACCTTTATAACGCATCCATTTATATAAATCTTTATAGCTCGGCTTTTTACCATACATTAAAATTCCAACTCTGTAAATTTTAGCAGCCAACCAAACTACAAAAACAAAGGTAACGATTAATAACCCCATTGAAATTGCAATTTCATACCATGGGACCCCAAAAGGCACTCGCATTAACATTACAATGGGAGACGTTAAAGGGATCATAGAAAAAATAGTGGACACAGGTCCATGAGGATCATTTATAACAGTCGCAAAACCAACATAAACCCCTAAAATTAAAGGTAGCATAATTGGCAGCATAAATTGTTGGGTGTCGGTCTCACTGTCCACCGCAGCACCAACAGCTGCAAAAAGTGAGCTATATAAGAAATAACCACCTAAAAAGTAAAAAATAAACAATACAAACATAGTGACTAAGGGCAAGTTCAAAATTTCTTGAATCAGCATTTGAAACTTGTCTCCACCGGCAGCTTGCTGCATAGATTCTAATTGTTCTGGACTTAATTTGGCAGTTTGCATTTCTGTCATACTCACGCCAAATACGGAAGAAGCAACCATGCTAATTATAAGAAGTAACACTCCCCAAATCATAAATTGCAATAAACCAGCACTCGCATTTCCAATAATTTTTCCCAACATTAATTGAAAAGGCTTCACCGATGATACGATAATTTCAATTATTCTACTTGTTTTTTCTTCAATCACACTCCGCATTACCGAAGTACCATATATCATCACAAACATCATTAATAAATATCCTGCAATAGCTCCAACTCCAATTTTTAATCCATTGATCAATTTAGAAGATTTTTCGCCAGAAAAATTATACATTTTAATATCCGCAGAAATTCTAGAAGCATCAATCTGTTTTAAATCGATGCCAAATTCTGCCAATTTTGAATGCCTAAATTTAGATTCTATGGTATTCTCAAGATTATCTATTACAGACATCCCTGGTGAATCTTTTGAATAAAATTCCACCCCATTTGCCAAGGCCTCTAAATTTTCAAGTGCTGGTATATACAATACTCCGTAATAGTCTCCTAATTCTACCTTCTTTTTTGCTTCATCAATTCCCAGAGCTGTAAAATCTTGATAATTGACGGTTTTACTATCTTTAAAATCCTCTTTTGTAAAAAGACCTGAGGCATCTACATAAGTGATTTGCTTTATTTTTTCATCGTTCTTTTTGCTTAAGAAAAAAACAAAAAAACCGATTCCGACCATTAATAAAGGACTTAAAAAAGTCATTATGATAAATGATTTGTTTCTAACTTTTGCTAAAAACTCTCTTCTGATGATTAATTGTAACTTTCCCATAACTTAGTTATTTTTGCGAACTGCTTGAATAAAAATATCATTGGCGCTAGGCACCAATTCTAAAAAGTGTTCTACCTCACCATAATTCGTTAATAAAGACAAGAGTTCATTTGGAGATTCATTTTCACCCATTTGAACATTTAATTTTAAACCCTCATTTAGCAATCTAAAATCTGCGGGTAACACTGTGTATTTTTCATTCAACAGGCTGGTAACCAATTCTTCTTGTTTGGTTTTTAAACCAATTTGAAAAGTATTGCTTCTAAATTGACGTTTAATATCATCTAATTTCCCATCTAAAATCTTATTGGACTTATTAATAAGCGCTATATAATCACACATTTCTTCTACAGATTCCATTCTGTGGGTAGAAAATATAATAGTTGCCCCTTCATCACGCATTTGAAGAATTTCCTTAGCAATAAGTTGTGCGTTAATTGGATCAAAACCAGAAAAAGGTTCGTCAAAAATCAATAATTTTGGCTGATGCAAAACCGTCACAATGAACTGTACTTTTTGCGCCATTCCTTTCGATAATTCTTCCACCTTCTTACCCCACCAAGCACCAATATCAAATTTATCGAACCAATAATTCAATCGTTTCTTCGCTTCTGCTTTGGTCATTCCTTTTAGTTGAGCCAAATACAAGGCCTGCTCACCTACTTTCATGCTTTTATACAAACCTCTTTCCTCTGGCAAATAGCCTATTTGTTCTATATGATTTGGTTGAAGTGGTTC
>CBFHUV010000126.1:0-4691 GCA_965659055.1 Polaribacter sp. | reverse complement strand
TTTGGAAGAGGTGTATTCTGATGCTGATAAAATGGATAAGTTAATGGCGCAACAAGCAGAGTTGCAAGATAAAATTGATGCTTCCAATGCTTGGGAATTAGATACCAAATTAGAAATCGCTATGGATGCCTTGCGAACTCCAGATCCCGATAAGTTAATAGGAGTTTTGTCTGGTGGAGAACGCAGAAGAGTTGCTCTTTGTAGATTGTTATTGCAAGAGCCAGAAATCTTATTATTAGATGAGCCTACCAACCACTTGGATGCTGAATCTGTTCACTGGTTAGAGCATCATTTGGCGCAATATAAAGGAACTGTCATTGCAGTAACGCATGATCGATATTTCTTAGACAATGTGGCTGGATGGATTTTAGAATTAGACCGTGGTGAAGGGATTCCATGGAAGGGAAATTATTCTTCATGGTTGGATCAAAAATCACAGCGTTTGGCTTTAGAGAGCAAGACAGCATCGAAACGTCAAAAAACCTTGGAGCGAGAATTAGAATGGGTGCGACAAGGTGCTAAGGGGCGTCAGACTAAGCAAAAAGCCCGTTTGAAGAGTTATGATAAATTGATGAGTCAAGATCAAAAGCAGCTTGACGAAAAATTAGAAATATATATTCCTAATGGACCAAGATTAGGAACCAATGTAATCGAAGCCGAAGGAGTCTCAAAAGCGTATGATGATAAATTGCTTTACGAAAACTTAAGTTTTAACCTACCGCAAGCTGGAATTGTTGGAATTATTGGTCCTAACGGAGCTGGTAAAACCACTATTTTTAGAATGATTATGGGTGAAGAAACTTCGGATAAAGGAAGTTTTAAGATTGGGGAAACAGCAAAAATAGCTTATGTGGATCAGAGCCATTCAAATATAGACTTGGACAAGACCATTTGGGAAAATTTTGCCGATGGACAAGAGTTGGTCATGATGGGAGGAAGGCAAGTGAACTCTAGAGCCTATTTGAGTCGCTTTAATTTTGCGGGGAGTGAACAAAATAAAAAAGTATCTGCACTTTCGGGAGGAGAGCGCAATCGCTTGCATTTGGCCATGACCTTAAAAGAAGAAGGGAATGTTTTATTGTTGGATGAGCCTACAAATGATTTAGATGTAAATACCTTAAGAGCCCTGGAAGAAGGTTTGGAAAATTTCGCAGGTTGTGCGGTGATTATTTCGCATGATCGTTGGTTTTTAGATAGAGTTTGTACACATATTCTGGCCTTTGAAGGAGATAGTCAAGTCTATTTCTTTGAAGGTAGTTTTTCTGACTATGAAGAAAATAAGAAGAAACGTTTGGGTGGTGATTTGATGCCAAAACGAATTAAATACAAAAAATTGATTAGAGATTAAACAATTTTAAAACCGCCTAAGGGCGGTTTATTTTTGCTTAAAAATAAAAAGCAGCATAACTTTGATTAAAAAATGATTTTTTAAATAACTGTAAAACAAATAATTAAGCCATTTATTTAGTTTCAATTTTGAGACTGCGTAAATTTATCTATATTTATGCGACTGACATTAGAAATAGACGCATACATGATACAGGCCATTGAGAAAAATTTAGAGAGAGGAATTCAATTGTTAAATAGTATTTCTGATGAGCAGTATAGCAATACCACTGTGGCACCTTATTATTCCAGTATTGGAGGGCATATGCGACATATCTTAGATGTTTTTTCTTGTATTTTTGATGGTTTAGCGCATCATAGCATCGATTTTTCAGCTAGAGAACGCAACGAAAAAGCAGAGTTATACACGGCTGAAGGAATACGGTATTTTGATCAAATTTTGACCAAATTAAAAGCTATTGATTCTAAAGATTATGGTGTCTTGATTCCGGTTTCTGACAATTTAGGTTTGGGAACTATTACCATAGATTATACTCTGGGAGCCGCTTTGGCTCAAGCGCACAGTCATGCCACACATCATTTTGCTAGTGTAGGTTTTATTATTAACCAATTGGGGATACAATTGCCAGATGCAGATTTTGGGTACAATCCGACTACTCCAAAAAAAGTGGCTAACTTTTAAGCTATTCGGTTTAGCTTTTGTAAATTTTTCGTGTACTTTTTTAAGTTTCGTACATCTTTTATCAGACCTATAACAGATCTATAAGGAATTTGTTTTGTTTCGTGATTGTAACGGGCAATGATATAGAGATTTTTCCAATGTGTCCTCATCTCTTTTAATGCCTTTAGGTAACTTATTTTAGTGGCATCATAGATATGGGTAGGTTCTGCCAAAATACCATTGAGTTCTATGATTTTAAAGAGTCCTTTTTCTAAATCTTCAAGACTGTTGTACTTGATATCTAAACGTCCGTAATACCATCCATCAATTTGTTTGTTAAGAATGTTAAAGGCTCCTTCTAACTGAGAACTAATCAAATGATTGCCATTTATAAATTGAGTCCCTTTAGAATGATTTCCAATATCAGACAATTGCAACTTAATTCCTTGTCCGAGGATCTGATCTAAATTAATCTGTGGGTTTTCTCTAATTAGTTTTAGGTACATTTTTGCTCTTGAATGCTTCTCAATGAGTTCTAAAACTGTGTTGTTGCCATTTCCAGTAACATGCAAAAATTCTTTTAAGGTAATGGATGTAATCACCCCCTTTGTTTCTTGAGGATGTCTTTGAAAAAAAACTCCACATTCGTTAGGTTCTTTAAGAAATTCCTGAAGAATGATATCAATCGGATACTTTCGAATATAGTTGAGCAAAGCCGATTCGGAATCAATTTTTTGCACTAACAATCCTCGAAAACCAATGTCGGGTTTCGCAATTATAGGATACTCAATTCCCTTTAGTTTTAGCTCTTGAAGGGTATGGTTAGTACTGCTGCCATTTTTATGGAATACGGTTAAAGGAATATAGGCTTCTGGGATGAGTTTTAGCGTTTCAAACTTAGATTCTGTACCAATTCCAGAATTCGATATACTTGGATTTACGGCAGTGTAAAAAACTAAATTTTTAGCCTTAATTGCATGAAATAAGGCAAATGGAATGTTTGGAAGATAAAACATGTAGGAAGGCCAATACTCCCACTGATATAATTTTGCTATGTTTCTTTTTAAATTCAATTTGATTTTGAATTAAATAATGCATCTAAAAGTGTTCGGATAGTTTTAAAAGCCAATACCATGGTCGTTACAGTTAATAGACTTGCCAAACCTAATAAAAGATAGGCGCTTAATTGATCCTCTGAGCTGGATTTCTGAAGGGCTTTAAAGGCAATGGTAATGATAATTGGAGTTGCGATTAAAAGCGCTAAAAGCACGGTGGCTTGTTTCAATCCTTTGCTAAGTAGCTTTTTATTTGTGCTCATGTTTATAGTGTTGTATTGCTGTTCTAACATTTTTATGCATGCTCAATAATTTTTCGGCGGTCTCTTGATTTACGCTTAATTCAGAAATTAACATGTCAATACCTCTTTGAACCAATTTATCATTAGACAATTGCATGTCTACCATTTTATTTCCTTTTACCTTCCCTAAAAGAATCATGACCGATGTCGAAATCATATTTAATACCAATTTCTGCGCGGTTCCTGCTTTCATACGTGAACTTCCTGTGACAAATTCAGGACCAACAACAACCTCTATAGGGAACTGTGCAGTTTTGGCCAAAGGGCTACCTTGGTTACAGGTAATGCAACCCGTGCTAATTTGACTTTTGTTGCAGGCTTCAAGAGCGGCGATTACATAGGGTGTTGTGCCTGAGGCAGCAATCCCTATAACCACATCTTTAGTGCTTATGTTTTTCTCTTTCAAATCAATCCAGCCTTGACTAGTGGAATCTTCAGCAAACTCAACGGCTTTTCTAATGGCTTGGTCTCCACCCGCAATTAATCCAATAACCAATTCATGAGGGGCTCCAAAGGTAGGTGGACATTCAGAGGCATCAAGTATTCCAAGTCTTCCGCTTGTTCCAGCACCAATATAAAACAAGCGCCCGCCTGTTTTTAACTTATCTGCCACAAGCTCCACTAACTTTTCAATTTGTGGTAAAGCCTTCTCTACGGCAAAGGCAACAGTTTTATCCTCTTGATTCATAGCTCGAATCAATTCAGAAGCAGAAAGCTGTTCTAAATTTTGATGGTTGGAATCTTGTTCCGTGGTTTTATGAAAGTTCATGTGTTAAAAATACTAATAATCTGCATAAAAAAAAGCAGGGATATAATCACCTGCTTTTAATTTATTTATTGGTTTGCTTTAAAAGCTGTTTAAGATTTTGTTTAGGGTACTGCTAGGTCGCATAGCATCCGTTGTTAACTCATTGTCAGATTTGTAATATCCACCTATATTAACAGGAGCACCTTGAACCTCATTGAATTCATTTACAATGGTAGCTTCATTCAATTTTAAATCTGAAGCTAGTTTTGTAAAACGCTTTTGAAGTGCGGCACTTTTTGTTTGTTTTGCCAGGGCCTCTGCCCAATACAATGCCAAATAAAAATGGCTTCCTCTATTATCTAACTCCCCAGTCTTTCGAGAAGGTGATTTTTTATTATCTAAAAAGTCTCCAGTTGCTTCATCTAAGGTTTCTGCCAATACGAGCGCTTCTTCATTGTTTCTAGTATTCCCTAAATGCTCTAATGAAACAGCTAAGGCCAAAAACTCCCCTAAGGAATCCCAACGTAAATGATTTTCTTCTAAAAACTGTTGTACGTGTTTAGGGGCCGATCCACCAG
>CBFHUV010000125.1:0-4783 GCA_965659055.1 Polaribacter sp. | reverse complement strand
ACTCGGCAGTAAACAAATCGCTTTGAATTTTACCAAGTTTTTCTGCATAGGTAGCTTGGATAGTTCGAATAGTAAGTTTGCTGTTTATTACTTCATTTTTACTACTGAGCAGTTTGTTTTTTTGTGAAATCAATTTGGCAGCCACTTCTTGAAGTTTTGAACGTTTTTCCTCAACATCCTTAACTGCCTTTAGACCTTCTTTTTCAAGCAATACGGTTCGCTCATATTGGGTCTTCGCAATTTCTGCGTTGGTTTGAATGCTCACCAAGTCTATGCTATCACTGGTTACCTTTAAATGGGCTTGTAAGAGTTTGTTTTTGGCTTGCTCCATTTTCAAATCACGTTCTTGCTCTAAAGCAACAGTCTGGCTCTTTAATGCTAAAAATTTGTTTTTATAGGAGGCAACAGAGGCCGTCTTTGCATTAATCTGATCATCTGTTCGTTTTGCTAAATCCACATCAAAATAATCACTTTTAACCTCAGAAATACGAATAATGGTATCTCCTTTTTTAACAAAATCACCTTCTTGAACAAACCATTCTTCAATACGCCCTGGAATTTGAGATTGCAGAGTTTGAGGTCGTTGGTTTGGTTTTAAGGTAGTGACACTCCCTTTGCTGCTAATGTTTTGAGTCCATGGTAAAAAGAGAATGATTATCAAAATAATCGAAAAAGCTAATAAGAACTTTCTAAATCGTTTGTGGTATTCTTTGGTAAAAATATCCTTTCCTGATTTAAATTTTGTCAAATCTATGTATTCAGAAACTCTATTGTTCGAAATATTTAACATGGCTTATTTATTGTTTTCAAAATTTATCATTTGTCCGTTTTTAAGCTCAATTCTTTTATTACAGCTTTTCTTCCAGATATCATTATTGCTCACTACAACTAAACTCCAAGGTTGTTTAGGCTTCGTTAAAAACCCAATTATTTTTTTAATTTCCTCTTTTTGAAATTGATCTAAAGGATCTTCCAAAATGAGCAGTTTCGGATTTTTAACGATTGCTCTAGCCAATACTATCTTTTTAGAAATAGTATAAGCAATTTGTTTCCCTTCTGGTTTTAAAATAGTATCTAGGCCATTTGGTTGCTGCTTTAAAAAGTCTATTAATCCTATATTTTTAAAGGTTTCATAAATAGTTTCATCAGAAATATCTGGATTACCAAAAGTGATGTTCTCTCGGATACTTCCTTCAAAAGGTGTTTCCTCTGATAAAGACATTCCTAAATGAGCACGATACTTATTAATAAACAAACTCTCTATAGAAAGGTTGTTTACATAGATAAAACCAGAGCTAGGCATGATGACACCAGATAGAAGTTGTAAAAGGCTCGACTTTCCTGCGCCACTTTCACCTTGAATTAGGACTCGATCTCTAGGATTGATACTAAATGAAATATCTGTTAGAACATTGGTTTTACTTAAGCTTGTAGCATAAGAAACCTCATTGAATTCAATGCTTAAATCAATATTGTCTTTTAAAAGTTTTCCTGATTGACTTTCAATAGGCATATCTACCACTTGACCTAATTTTTCAATAGAAGTAAGCACATCATAAAAAGACTCAAGACCCAAAATGAGTTTTTCTACCGAGTTAATCACCAATATTAAGATAATCTCTGCAGCCACAAACTGACCTATGTTCATTCGTTGATCTAGAACTAGAAACCCACCAATAAGCAGCAATCCACCAGTAACCAACACTTTAAATCCAATCATATGAATAAATTGGAGTATTAGAATTTTAAAATGACTTTCTCTCGATTTAATATAATCATCTACAAGTACATCTGTTTTTTCCATGGCCAAATTGGTTCTACCAGATAGTTTAAAGCTAACAACGGCGCGCGATATTTCTTGCAGCCAATGCGCAACCTTGTATTTGTTTTTTGACTCTTTTAAACTGGTTTCTAGACCTTTCTCTGCAGTATATTTAAATACGATATAAATTAAGGCAAGCAAAAGCAATCCAAATAAGATAAAAAATGGATGATAAAAAGAGAGCAAGATTAAGGCAAACAACACTTGTAAAAAAGCTGAAGGCACATCGATTAATATTTTTGATAATCCTTTCTGAATGGTTAGGGTGTCAAAAAATCGATTGGCCAATTCAGGCAAATAATAGTTGCGTAATTGGTTCATTTTTATCTTAGGAAATCGATAACTCAGTTCAAAAGACGCTCTCGTAAATATGCGTTGTTGAATGGTTTCAATAATCCGCATCTGCATGAGTTTTAAGATCCCAGTAAAGGCAACCCCCATGGTCACTAAAATAATAAGTACTATCCAAGAAGCAGAAATTTGAGCTCCTTGTAATAGATTGATAATCGTTTGAATACCAATAGGTAAGGAGAGGGCAACCACTCCCTCGAAGATGGCATAATAGCCAATTTGAAAGATATCTTTTCGCTCTAATTGGATAAGGCCTAAGAAGCGTTTCCATGGGCTCATCGTCTTATTTGTCATGAAGCAATGTTTTAAAAGTTAAGTCTTGAAAAAATTGGGTTGGAGTGATTAGCTCACTACAGTTTGTAATCGATTTAAAATGAATTTTTATAAACTGCTGATGTAAGGCACTTTCTACTATGGTACTAGCCAAACTTAAAGGATATGCATACGAGCAATTGAAGGTACTGATAATTTCTGAAAGTCGTTGTATCACCTTTTTATAAGGCATAAAATGACCTTCTTTATTGCCAGAATCTACATCTTTAGTTAAATACGATTTTGAATTCTCGTTAATAATAATTGTATTAAGTAGCACTTCATTGATGTGACTGTAATTATTGTCCTGTTTCGTAGTTCTGGTAACCACTTCAATGGCCTTATAAAGTTTGTCCTTTGGTTTGTGGATGCTAAAAGTTTCTATGACCAATTGGTACTCTATCCAACTCCAATACCAGGAGCTTAGATAGATCAAAAGCTTATGTTTACTTTCAAAATAGCGGTAAATAGAGCTTTCGTTAGAGCCAATGAACTGTCCCAATTTTTTAAAATTGAAATCTTCAAAGCCCATGGCTTCAATTTGTATGATGCTATTTTCTACAATTTTTTTACCTAAAGCCGATGTCTCAGGGTCCTTTAAGTAAATTCCACTAGGCACCTCAATCTTGATGCTTGATAGTAATTTATCCATAATTGCAAATATTTATCGCAAAGATAATAGTATTACTATTAAAAATACAAATTTTGCAGCTATTTTTTATACGGATCTATTAAATAAAAGTACTAAAAGTGTTCAAAATTTTTATAATCGTTATAAATTCAGGAGTTATAAAGCCTGCTAATGCCGCTTTTATAGGTTTGCCCAATAGGAATTTTATTACTCACGATATGAATCCTATTTCCCTCTATCAATTTAATTTTATCTATGGCTATTATAAAGGATTTGTGCACTCGCAAAAAGTTTGCTTGCGGCAAAAGATCTTCAAAAACTGAATTTTTTTCATGACTTATAATCATTTCATCTCTCAAGAAAATTTTGGTGTAATTTCCGTAAGCTTCAATAAAAAGAATAGCATCTGTGTCAATTTGATGGTATTTTTTATCACCTTTTATAAAAAAGCGTTGGGACGTTTCTGAAATGGAGATTCCTTTAATTTCTGTAGCCGCTTTTTGGTTTTGTACTACTTTGTTCACGGCCTTAACCAAACGCTCAAAGCTAAAAGATTTTAATAGGTAATCGACAACATTTAATTCAAAGCCTTCTAGGGCATGTTCTTTATAGGCTGTAGTAATAATGGTCTTTGGCGGATTGCTCAACGTCTTTAAAAAGTCTAAGCCTTTCAGTTTTGGCATCTGGATGTCCAAGAACATAAAATCTATGGTTTGGCTATTTAAAAATTCCATGGCCTCTAAGGCATTGTAGCAATGCTTTTCTAGTTTTAAATGAGGCAGCCTAGAGCAGAACTCTTCTATAAGCTCATGTGCCAAGGGCTCATCATCAACAATGATATACTTAATCATGCTTTTTTATTTTTAAATCTGCTTTAAAGATATTTCCTTCTTCTAAGATATTAAAATCATGTCTTTTTGGATAAATTAAAGACAAGCGATGCTTTAAATTCTCCAATCCAATTCCTTTTTCGGAACTCAGCTCATGTGGGTCAAAATTATTTTCAATGCTAAAATGTATTTCATCCTCATTGGACACTAAAGACATTTTTACAAAAGCATCGGTCATTAGCGATTCAACCCCATGTTTTAATGCATTTTCTAATAAAATAATAAACAATAAAGGTGCTATCTGGTCAGAAGTTTCTATGGAATTCGTAAATTGAATATTCACACTTTTATGGTAGCGTATTTTGTGTAATTCTATATAATTATCCAAATACTGGATCTCATCCTTAAGAAAAACCCAATCTTTTTTCCCTTCATAGATGGTATAGCGCATCATGTCTGATAGCTTTAAAATGACCTCTGGGGCCTGCTTAGAGTTTTTAATTGTCAGTGCGTATAGATTATTTAAGGTATTGAAAAAGAAATGAGGATTTATCTGTGTTTTTAAAAGAGACAATTCTGTCTTTGTCTTTTCAGATTGTAAGGCTTTTACCCATTTCCATTGTTCATAAATCCAAAGTCCTATAAAAATGGGTATGGGTACAAAGATATACGTAATGCTTAGCCCTTCTTTAATTTTTAAATAAGCTTCTAAACCTCCACTAAATAAACGAATGTACAGATAGTATAGAAAAAGCGGTGCATAGCAAAGTGCAACAAGCTTCCAAAACTTTTTAAGAAAGGCAGGAACAAGTAAATAGACAAAGCCTATCCAAAACA
>CBFHUV010000124.1:0-4871 GCA_965659055.1 Polaribacter sp. | reverse complement strand
AATTTCTGTTACTCCGGCCTTATCATCAGCACCTAATAGCGTAGTGCCATCTGTGGTTATGATGGTTTGTCCCTTGTATTTTAACAAACTTTCAAAATAAGAAGGAGCTAATACAATGTTTTGCTCCTTGTTAAGAAGAATGTCTTTACCATCATAATTGGTGTGAATTTGAGGGGTTACATTTTTTCCAGAAAAATCAGGGCTGGTATCTATATGTGCTACGAAACCGATGGTAGGAACTTTATAATCAAGATTGCTCGGTAAGGTAGCCATGATATAGCAGTTTTCATCTAATTCGACATCTTGTAGCCCTATTTCATTGAGTTCCTGTACTAAAACCTTGGCCAAATTCCATTGGTTTTCTGTACTTGGAAAGGCAGGATTATTGGGGTCTGATTCGGTGTCAATTTTAACGTATTTAATAAATCGATTTACAATCGCATCTTGCTGCATCATCATTTTTTAGTTTTCAATTTAAATCAAGAAAATGTTTAATCCTGAAGTTTTAGTTTTCCAATTTTTCTACTTCCAAAAAGCCATGCTGTATTTTTATCGACAAATTGGATTCCATAATAGCCTTCCTTGCTAACTTCAGTCCAAGTGATACCTCCATCCTTAGAATAAGAGATTCCTGTAAAACCAACAGCAAAAACTTCTTTTCCTTGGGTATCCGGTACGTATTGAACACAACTCTTATAATTTGGATTTTGATTGTCCGCAACCAATTGCCACGTTTTTCCTCCATCTGTTGTAATCGCTTTGTTAGCTTTGTTTTCATTCGGTTTAGAAAAGCTTCCACCTACGGCAATTCCATTACTCTCATCATAAAAATCCACAGAATACATGCCTTGTGGACCATCGCCTTGGATAAAGGGAGTTTCATAGATAGCCCAAGTTTTTCCAAGATCAGTTGTTTTTAAAACCCGAGCTCTCGTTCCTCCAGTTACAATCCAAGCCGTATTCTTTACGATGGCAATATTGGTATTACTTGCAGCGAAAAAAGCTTCACCTTCAGCCAGCTCTGGCAACTGACTACAATCAATTTTTTGCCACGTTTTTCCACCATCCTTGGTTGTAATGATAGAAGCACATTTTTCTGTTGGATCACCAACTGCAATCCCATTTTTATCATCAAAGAAAGCCATGGCATCATAAAAAACCTTCGGGTGTTCTTCTGTATAAACGAGTTTGGTGGTTCCGTTCTGCATTTCATACAATAAAGCCGGGTTGGCTATGGCCAAAGCAAAGACACTCGACTTGGTTTTTGCCATACTTCTAAAATGCGGCTTGATAGAATCTTGATGTCGAATATTCTCGGTTTTCCAATTTTTCCCGCCATCCATAGTAAGTCCAATATCTCCTTGAGACCCAGCGTAAACCAATTCATTTTCGTTGATCGCAACCACCGAACGAATACTTGTACTGTCTCTAACAATTTTTTGGATGCTTACAGATTCAATATTTCTAGGCTGATATTCACTTTTGCAAGAAAAACATGCAATTAAACCAATACATAAGAGTAGAATTCTTTTCATTTTTTATACATTTAATGCGACTAATTTAAGTAAAACTAGTAGAAGTAATGAAAACTCTGCCTTAAAAATTATTGGATTTAAATTTTAATCAGTTTTCTAAGTCAAACAAAAGGATATACATGAAAAAAGCATTGGTAATTTCGGGAGGAGGAAGTAAAGGAGCATTTGCTGGGGGTGTTGCCCAGTTTTTAATGGAAGAAAAGAAACACCAATATGATTTGTTTTTAGGAACCTCTACGGGAAGCCTTATGGTTTCACATTTAGCTTTAGGCAAATTGGACGCTTTAAAAACTTTATATACTTCGGTGAATCAAAAATCTATTTTTAGCAACAATCCCTTTTTTATCAAAAAGGTCCATGGAGAAAAGGTGATAAGTATTAACCACTTAAACATACTTTGGAACTTTATGAATGGTCGTAAAACCTTTGGAGAAAGTAAGAACCTCAGAAAATTGATAGGGGATAATGTCACTAAAGAAATGTTCGAGGAAATTAAAGCGAATGATAAAGAAGTGGTAATTACGGTTTCTAATCTATCAACCAATAAGGTAGAGTACAAAACCTTGAGTGAATGTAAATACCATGATTTTTGCGATTGGATCTGGGCTTCGTGTAATTACTTGCCTTTTATGAGCTTATTAGAAAAGGACTATTGCCAGTATGGAGACGGAGGTTTTGGCTGTTTAATTCCAATTCGAGAAGCAATTTTAAGAGGTGCTACAGAAGTAGATGCCATCATATTGGAAACAGAAGTGACTCAATTGAATCGGTTACGGCCGAAAAACGCTTTTTCTTTATTGTTTGATGTTTTTGAATTTATGCTCGAACATGTTGAGCGACATAATATTACTATTGGGAAACTTTCCGCCAAACAAAACAATGTAAAGCTCAATTTGTATTATACACCAACAGTGTTAACCACAAATTCATTAATTTTTGATGAAAAACTCATGAAAGAATGGTGGATTGCTGGTTATGATTACGCAAAATCAAAAGAAGAAGTTTCAACCAATGAGTTTAGAAGCAATATGTTATAAAATATTTTATTTTTTTTACATCCAAAAATCCCTTTATTTATGGGGGATTTTGTTGTTTATGATCTAATTTGAAGAATTTCTTTTAAAAAATTAGTAAAAAAAATAATTATTGAAGTAACAAAACAGAAACTTCCTCGTCGTAATAGAAAGAGAGTAAAAATAATGACACTCTCCAATAAAAAACAAGTTAATGAATCAATCAGATTTTTTAAATTCTGTATTACCTTTTAAGGACAAGGTCTTTCGTTTAGCCAAACGATTGTTAGTGTCTTCTGAAGAGGCTGAAGATGCAACACAAGAGTTGTATTTTAAGCTCTGGAAGAATAAAGAGAATTTAGCAGAATATAAAAATATAGAAGCTTTTGCGATGACCATGACAAAAAATTACTGTTATGATCGATTGAAATCAAAACAAGCATCCAATTTAACATTGGTTCATAGTAATTATAAAGAAAATGATACGGCTTTAGATAAAAAGCTAGAATATCAAGACAGTGTTAGCCAAGTACATAGGCTTATTGAAAAACTGCCAGAACAACAGAAATTAGTGATCCAATTAAGAGACATTGAGCAATACGATTATGAAGAAATCGGCAAAATGTTAGATTTGAATCCAACTGCAGTTCGAGTAGCACTTTCAAGAGCTAGAAAAACAATAAGAGAAAAACTAATAAAACAACACAATTATGGAATTATCTAAAATAGAAAAGTTGTTAGAAAAATACCTAGATGCAAACACATCTATTCAAGAAGAAGAAACGCTAAGCAACTATTTTACATCGGGTAAGGTAGCGCCTCACCTTCAGGAGTACGAAAGTATGTTCGGGTATTTTAAAATGAGCAAAGCAGAAACTTCTGTGAAACCTATCCAATTAAAAACTAAAAAACCGAATTGGAAAAGATTATTAATAGCAGCTTCTATCGCTTTGATTTGTAGCCTGTACTTTGGAAACGGGTATTTAGAGCAGCAAAAAGCCAAAGAACAGTACGCTCAAGTTAAGAGTGCCTTAGAATTGTTATCTAGCAAACTTAACAAAGGGAACGAAGCAATGTCTTCAAGCTTGTATGCTTATGATGACACCGTTAATAAAGTATTTAACACCAAGTAATAAATTATAAAACCAAGTAAACACTAAGAAATCATGAAAAAAATAATTGTTTTAATCGCCCTAATCATTGCACCAGCAGTTAGCTTTGGACAGTCAATGTTTGATAAATTGGAGAACATGGATAATGTGTCTTCTGTAATTGTTAACAAAGATGCTTTTCAATTATTGTCAAAATTTAAAATGGATGACAATAAAAGTGAAGAGATGGAAGTCTTTAGAATGATTCAAAATTTAGAACTTTTTAAAATGTTCTCAACAGATGACGCTTCTGTAGCCAATCAAATGGAAACTATGGTAAACAGCGCTGTAAAATCAATGAATCTTACACAGTTAATGAGAGTAAAAGACAAAGACTCTAGAGCTCGTATTTATGTGAAAACAGGTAAGAACAAAGATTATGTAAATGAAGTTTTAATGTACATTAGTGGTACAGGGAAAACAGAATCAATGATCATGTCATTAACAGGAACCATTGATATTAATAAATTGTCTGAATTAGCAGATAAATTTAGTAAAGATAATGGTGTAAAAGTTAAAGTGAACTAGTTTTTTCTTCAATAAAAACACCGAATATCACTATAAAACACACACACATGAAAAAAATAACAAGTTTAGCATTAAGTTTCTTTTTAGCACTTTCATTTACGTCTTGTACAAATGATTCGCTTCAGGGTTACTTAGTAAAGAGTCAAGATAAAAAAGGGTTTATTGCTTTCGATTTTCCTGCAAGTATATTGCAAGTTAAATCAGAAGATGTCTCACAAGAAACCAAGGACGCTTTGGCAAGCCTTAAAAAAGTAAACCTGGTAGCCTTGCCTTTTCAAGACAATGCGGAGGTGCTTCTTACAGAAAAGAACACCATTGAAGGAATTTTGGAAAAATCAAGTTATAAAAGCTTGATGAGAACCAAGATGAAAGGCTTTGAGGTAAACCTATATTATACGGGTTCTGAAGATGCCATTGATGAAGTAATTGCATTTGGTTACAAAGCAGATGCGGGAGTAGCTATCGCAAGAATTCTAGGAGAGAATATGAATCCAGCATTGATTATGAAAATGATGAGTGAGGTGAAGTTGGACGGAAATGGATCTAGTTTAGAAAAGTTTAATCTATTCCTTTCTTCGACAGCAAAGTAATCGACTTTATCCTTTTACCCAATAAAATTGTAACATCCACGCCAATACGGTGTG
>CBFHUV010000123.1:0-4886 GCA_965659055.1 Polaribacter sp. | reverse complement strand
TTAATGATGTTTTAAATTTTGATGGGGTTATACTTACAAAATTAGACGGAGATACTCGAGGTGGAGCTGCTTTAACGATTAAGTCAGTTGTAGATAAACCAATTAAATTTATAGGTACTGGAGAAAAAATGGAAGCCATAGACATCTTCTATCCAGACCGTATGGCCGATCGTATTTTAGGAATGGGAGATGTCATCTCATTGGTAGAACGAGCGCAAGAGCAATACGATGAAGAAGAAGCTAGAAAACTTCAAAAGAAGATTGCGAAAAATCAATTTGGTTTTGATGACTTTTTAAGTCAAATTCAGCAAATCAAAAAAATGGGGAACATGAAAGACCTTATGGGCATGATTCCTGGAGCTGGCAAAGCATTAAAAGATGTCGATATTGATGATGATGCTTTTAAAGGTATAGAAGCTATTATACACTCTATGACACCTTCAGAAAGAACCATCCCTAGCTCGATCGATGCTAGCCGAAAAAAAAGAATTGCAAAAGGGTCTGGCACCTCTGTTCAAGAAGTTAATCAGTTGATGAAGCAATTCAATCAGATGAGCAAAATGATGAAAATGATGCAAGGTGGTGGTGGAGCTAAAATGATGCAGATGATGAAAAACATGCGATAAAATTGAAGAGATAAACCCTGTTTATCTCTTTTTTAATTGATATAATAACACAGTAACTTATGATCATTTTAGACGGTAAAGCAACTTCAAATCAGATTAAAAAAGAGATTGGATTAGAAGTACAAAAACTTAAAAAAACAGGAATAAGAGCACCTCATTTAGCAGCAATTTTAGTTGGAAATAATGGAGCTAGTTTAACCTATGTCAATGCAAAAGTGAAGGCTTGTGCTAAAGCAGGATTTGATTCAAGTTTAGTTCAACTGTCTGAAACCATCTCTGAAGAAGAGCTTCTTAATGAAATTGAAAAATTAAATAGCAATCCACAAATAGATGGATTCATTGTTCAGTTGCCTTTACCAGAACATATTGATGAACAAAAAGTATTGCTTGCTGTAGACCCTGCAAAAGATATAGATGGATTTCATCCCATGAATGTTGGTAAAATGACTTTAAACCTACCAACGTTTTTACCTGCTACTCCTTATGGAATAATAGAACTGCTTAAACGCTATCAAATAGAAACAAGTGGTAAACATGTAGTTGTTATTGGTAGAAGTCATATTGTAGGTAGTCCAATGAGTATATTAATGTCTCAGAAAAGAGCTGCCGGAAATGCTACAGTCACCATTACCCATAGCAGAACTAAAAATTTAAAAGAAATTACCTTACAAGCAGATATCATTGTTGCTGCATTGGGAATTCCCGAATTTTTGACTGCTGATATGGTCAAAGAAGGAGTCGCAATTATTGATGTTGGAATTACTAGAATTGCAGATAAAACTAAGAAAAGTGGTTATCGACTTGCTGGTGATGTACATTTCGATTCTGTTGCAAAAAAAGCTAGTTATATCACTCCAGTTCCAGGTGGTGTTGGCCCTATGACCATCGCTATGCTTATGAAGAACACCTTATTAGCAGCAAAAATAAGAGGATAGAAACTTATTCCCTTTGTGCCAAATCTATTGAAAATGCCGGTAGGCAAATTGCCAAATATTCGCATGGTTTATCAAACGGATTGGCATATTGAACCCGGGTGTTTTTTTCTATTTTGATGGATTGACCTGCAGTTAAAACAACAATTTCACCATCTATAGTAAATTGCTTTTTACCTTTTATAATATAGGTATACTCATCAAATTTAGGTGTTTGAAATGGCTCATTCCAAAAAGGGGGAGCCACCATATGAGCAATACTAATATCAGAATTCTGATCGGTTGCATTGCCAAAATATTCTTCAATTAATTTTCCATCAGTGGTTGGAACCACAAAAGGTGACTTTTGAATGGTATATTTCTGAGTCATAGTCTCTTTTAATTAAACCAAACTATAAAGGTCTTAATCTTTGCCAAACCAGGGATTTGCTCAAGCGTAACCTTTTGGGTCGTAAAACTTTTTAAACCCAATTCTTCCTTATCCAAAGAAATAGTTACGTTTAAATCATCTATAAACAGGGTTGCAGAGCTCAATGTCGTTTCTACCTTAGAAATGCTGTTCGTTAAATTAATTTCTTCAAAAGTAGAACTTAATGATAGCCCGTTTTTGGTTTTAAAGCGTTTGTCAAAAATTTGCACACTTTTAATCGTCGAAGCAGAATCTAATTGCTCTTTAGGTATAATCGTCAATAAATGTGCGCCTCCTTTTTCATAAATTAAATATTCATCATCATCCTGAAAATAATCTTCTCCCAAAGACCCTTCACTTAAATTCTTAACAATAGAATCATTTTTAAAGATTTTCTCTAATTCCAAAATTTTCGTTTTCGGATTCAATTTTCCAACTTTTCCCTTTGCAATTGAAAATTTACCGCCATCCCCACATTGAATAAATGCATGAGAAAATAGCACTAAAAAAAACAGTTTAAAAATATTCTTAATCATTTTATTGTATTTAATCATCTATATACGAACGAAATACTTCGCCCTTTCTTTGACTTGAGGGCTTAAAAATAGTCAAAGTTTAAATCATATAAAATAAATTGACCGCATTAAAGTTTTAAAATTCCGTTAAATTTAGTTAGAATACTGATTATGAGTTACTCAAGTATATTATTTTAACAATAAGATCTTTAATAATATCGATTTAGAATCTGTATCTTTGCCCACTGATGAAAAAAGAAGTACAAGATTTAATTAATAAAGGTGAAATGCTTCCTTTAATGGAAGAGTTTTATACTATTCAAGGTGAGGGAGCTCATACAGGTACTGCTGCCTATTTTATACGTATTGGTGGCTGTGATGTTGGCTGTCATTGGTGTGATGTAAAGGAAAGCTGGAACGCAAAACTGCATCCTCCAACGGCTACAGATTTAATTGTTGAGCATGCGAAAAACTATGCAGATACTGTGGTGATTACGGGTGGAGAACCTTTAATGTGGAGTCTGGATTATATTACAAACCAACTTCAAAATCATGGTATTAAAACCCATATTGAAACCTCTGGCGCTTATTCTTTTTCTGGCAAATGGGATTGGTTTTGCCTATCTCCAAAAAAGACAAAACTACCTTTGGATGAAGTGTATCCAGAAGCCGATGAACTAAAAATGATCATTCACAATAATAGTGATTTTGATTTTGCGGAAGAACAAGCCCTTAAGGTAACTTCGAAATGCAAATTATACCTGCAGCCAGAATGGAGTAAAAGAGATAAAATGACTCCATTAATTGTAGACTATGTAATGAAAAACCCAAAATGGAAAATTTCATTACAAACCCATAAATACTTAGAAATTCCATAATAAAAAAGCGACTGATTAAGTCGCTTTTTCATTTATTTTAGTTTTGGCTAATTTAAGAACCATTTCAAATTGATCCTTCCTAGAAAGATGTGAATTATCTATCTCTATTGCATCTTCAGCTTTCACCAAGGGCGAGTCTTTTCTAGAAGTATCCATAGTGTCTCTTGCTGTTACGTTGGCTAAGATATCTTCATAAGAAACCTGTTCTCCTTTTGCAATTAATTCATCATACCTTCTTTTAGCTCTCGTATCTGCAGATGCTGTCATAAACAGTTTTAATTCAGCATTGGGAAAAACAACGGTTCCAATATCTCTTCCATCCATAACGATTCCTTTATCCTTCCCCATAAGCTGCTGTGCGGCAACTAATTTTTCACGGACTTTAGAAATGGTTGCAACAGTACTCACCAAATTTGAAATTTCTAAGTTCCGAATTTCCTTTTCTACATTTATTTGATTCAAATACATTTCAGCAAAACCTAAGGCTTTGTTAAAACGAAAAGATAGGTGGATATTATCAAGATCTTTGATCAATGCATCTGTCTGAATAAAATCAGTTCCTATTAATTGATTATTTTTCGCATATAAAGCAACAGCTCTATACATGGCACCTGTATCTACATAAATATAAGACAATTCTTTGGCCAATTCTTTAGCGATGGTACTCTTTCCAGTAGAGGAAAATCCATCTATAGCAATTGTTATTTTTTTACTCATCTATTTCTGTCTAAGTTTATTTGCAAACTAAAGGTACTTACATTAGACTCTGCATGTACTTTAGAAAATGAATAATTCAATGCAAACGTATTCATTTTTATCCCCAAACCAAAAGAAATTCCTCCGAAGGCTCGAACATTTTGTAGTTGCAATTCACTCGCTCTTCTAAAATTATAGCCCAATCTTACATTGATAGCACTTTCTGAGAACAATTCTACTCCAACAATAAAATGGCGTAAAGCATTATTAAAAAACGATATACTCTCCTCTGTTGTATTTCCATCTATATCTGTAGTTTGATTCGATGGATTCGATACGGAAACATCCCACTGTTGTAAATTATCTATGGTGACAAACCATTTTAAAGGAACATTTTCTAATTGATAAGAGCCTCCTAATAAAATTTCTAAGGGCAATTGCTCACGAGTACCAGAATAACTCGTAATTTGAGCTCCCAAATTTCGTACCACAAAACTTAAGGCTAGAAGACTGTACGGGTTGTAATAACTAATTGCTAAATCCGCTGCAATCCCGATAGAATTATAAGAACTAATTGTAGAACTGATAAGTTTTACAGAGGCTCCAGCATACAAGTTTTCCCAGGGTAATGCTCTGGAATAACCTACTGCAAGAGCAATATCACTAGCATTAAAACTGCCTGTTTCCATTCCGTTTTCATCGGCTCCAATTAGCGTACCATAATTTAAATAATGAGCACTAAAATGAAAAGTTCCAGAATTTCGTGAAAATTGTTTTGCGTAGGATATGGATCCTATTTGAATACCCGTTAAATAGCTCGTATAATTTAC
>CBFHUV010000122.1:0-5056 GCA_965659055.1 Polaribacter sp. | reverse complement strand
TCACGTCCTGGTGGTCTTCTTAACAATAATGAAATTTCACGGTAAGCAACAGCTTGTTTTGATAAATCATCATAGATAATCAATGCGGGTCTACCTGTATCACGGAAATACTCACCAATGGCTGCTCCTGCGAAAGGTGCATATACTTGCATAGATGCAGGGTCAGATGCATTTGCAGCTACGATCGTTGTATAAGCCAAAGCGCCTTTATCTTCTAACATGCTAGCAATAGCAGCAACTGTAGAAGCTTTTTGTCCGATAGCAACATAGATACAATATACTGGTTGTCCAGCATCGTAAAATTCTTTTTGATTTAAAATGGTATCAATTGCAACAGTAGATTTACCTGTTTGACGGTCACCAATAATCAACTCACGTTGACCACGACCTACTGGAATCATTGCATCAATTGATTTGATCCCTGTTTGCAAAGGCTCAGTTACTGGCTCACGGAAAATTACTCCTGGAGCTTTACGCTCAAGAGGCATTTCATAAGTAGTTCCTTCGATAGGACCTTTACCATCTATAGGATTTCCTAAGGTATCAACAACACGTCCAACAACGCCTTCACCTGCTCTTAGAGAAGCAATACGCTCAGTACGTTTTACGATAGAACCTTCTCTTACAGTATTTGAAGCACCTAATAATACAACTCCTGCATTATCTTCTTCCAAGTTCAAAACGATTCCTTCTAATCCTCCGTCAAACTCTACCAATTCACCGTATTGTACGTTTGATAAACCATACACACGAGCGATACCATCACCTACTTGTAATACGGTACCTACTTCATTTAACGAAGCTTTTGCTTCGAAATTTGTTAATTGTTGCTTTAAAATTGCTGATACTTCAGCCGGTTTAATTGTTGCCATCTGTTCTAATTTGATGTATAATTAAATTTTTGGAATGTACTGACTGTTGTCAAATTCCTTTCTTAATTCGTTAAAATTGTTTGAGATACTTGCATCGTATTGCATATCTCCTACGCGTAATATAAAACCTCCTAAAATAGAAGGGTCAATAATGTTTTCTATACTTGTTTTGTTTCCTGTAAGCGACATTACCTTTTCTAAAATCTTCTCTTCAAGATCTTTAGTCATTGGGAATGCAGTCGTTACTTTTGCAATATCTTTACTCTTTAAATAGTCAAAGATAATGGTATAATGAGCTGCGATATTTCGCAACATCACCATACGTTTGTTGTCTTCTAACAAATGAAATAAGCCCAATGAAATGGCATTCACTTTATCTCCAAAAATAGCATTTAATGCCTTTCTTTTTGCAGAAGCTTTAATGACAGGGCTTTTAAGCATAGTTTGTAAATCTTCATTTTCATCTATCGTATTCACGATAAATTGCATGTCTAAATTTACAGCTTCTTCAATCCCTGTTTCTTTTGCTAGGTTTAATATGGCTCTAGCATAGCGCAATGCTGGACTTGATCCTTTCATAACGTATAACTAGTTTAAGGTAACTTCTTGTAGCATTCCTTCTACCAACTTCACTTGCTCTTCTTGAGAAACCAATTCTCTCTTTAAAACAGCCTCAGCAATGACAATAGACAGTTCTCCTACTTCCTTCTTCAAATGGGCTAAAGCAGCTTGCTTTTCTTGCTCAATAGAATCTTTTGCTAATAGAATCATTCTACTTGCTTCTTCTTTGGCTTCTTCTTTGGCTTCTAAAATCATTTTATCTTTGATTTCACGGGCCTCTTTAAGCATAGTGTCTCTTTCTGCTCTTGCTAGTTTAAGTAGCTTTTCATTATCGGCAGTTAAGTTTTGCATTTCCTTTTTAGCTTCTTCCGCAGAGGCCAATGCATTCTTGATACCTTCTTCTCTTTGTTGAACTGCATCTAAAATTGGTTTCCATGCAAATTTCTTTAGCAAAAGAACTAATCCAATAAACAAAACAGCCATCCAAAAGAACAGACCTAAAGAAAAATCGTTTATTAACTTATCCATATTATTATATCTTACTAATTATAATCTCTTTTTAATGATAAACAAAAGCTATAACCAACCGTTATAGCTTTTGTTGGTTTTTTTAAGCTGCAAATAAAGCAGCAAATCCGATACCTTCAATTAAGGCAGCAGCAATTAACATTGCTGTTTGGATTTTTCCAGAAGCTTCTGGTTGACGTGCGATAGCGTCCATTGCTGAACCACCAATCTTACCGATACCTAAACCAGCACCGATTACGATCAATCCTGCTCCAATAAAATTTAATCCTTCCATGATATATATATTTAATTATTAAACATTCAATTTTTAGTGATGATCATCATGTTCTTCTACAGCCGAACCAAAATACAAAGCAGACAACATAGTGAAAATATAGGCTTGTAGCGCAGCTACTAATAATTCTAATAATGATAAAGCAAAGGCCAATCCAAAAGACAATGGGCTTCCTATCCAACTCTTAAAGATAAACATTAAACCAATAATGCTCATCAGTACAATATGACCTGCTGTGATGTTTGCATACAAACGAATCATTAGTGAAAATGGTTTAATAACCATTCCTAATAATTCAATTGGAGCTAATACAATTCGCATTAGTTTAGGAACTCCTGGCATCCAAAAAATATGACTCCAGTAATTTTTATTTGCTGTAAATGTGGTTAACAAAAAAGTAATTAATGCCAATACTAAGGTTACGGCAATATTGTTTGTTACATTCACTCCTAAAGGAGTTAATCCTAATAAGTTGATGATCCACACAAAGAAAAACACCGTTAACAAATAACTCATATATTTTCTATAGTGCTTTTCTCCAATATTTGGAAGAGCAATATCATCTCTAATATAGATAATAATGGGCTCTAACAATCGACCCATCCCTGAAGGTAATGGATTTTTTTGATAGTTCTTGGCCATTCTTTTAAACATAAAGAACATCAAAGCAGCTACTAAAAATATAAAAACAACGTTTTTAGTAAAAGAAAAGTCTAAGGGTTTTACGTTGGTCGCATGGTGCTCTGCATCATAGGTCATAGTACCTGCAGCATCGGTCTTGTAAATTTTATTGTGGTCAATTTTGTAGTAGTTACCATCTACTTCTGCCATGGTTTCTCCATGGTGAAATTTAGAAGATGAAAACACTTTTAAGCCACCGTCCCATAAGATAACAGGTAATGGAAAACCAATATGAATATTTTCTCCTTCATCATTGGTATACGAAAACAAACCAAAATCATAAGAATCCAACAAGTGATGATTAATGTATTCTTTAATACTTACTTTCAAACTCTTGTCTTGGGTTTGTGCCGCAGCCGTCGTTTCATCATGCTGTTGTGCTACAGATGCAAACGAAACTAAAAACAGTAAAAAGCTAATCTTTTTTAATAAAAATTTTCTTCGCATATCACTCTGATAATAGTGTCTTAAAAATCGCTGCAAAGGTAGGTTTTTCTCTTAAAAAGAAAAACTATTTATATGATTATTTTTTGAGGGTTTAAATCGTGTAGCCCTAATACTTATTTTTAGGGAGGTTTAAAAGCTTAATGAGGCTTAAAGTTTCTGTAAGTAAACTAGTTAGGTAAGGAATAAAAAAGGCTGAGAACTCTAATTTTGAAGTGCTTCCATCCGCCTTATAAAAGGGGTAAAAAAAAATAAAAAATACAGCAAATTTTAAGAAGCTCCCTGCCATATACAAAAACCCAAGCTGTTCTTTGAATTTCTTTCGCAACCAAAACAAGCAAAAAAAGATACAAAGTGCAAGGCTATAATTTAGCACATAAGCTAAAACCAGCCTGTTCTCAAAAAGAGGGAACTCTAAGGTCTGTAATACCCACAAATGAAGGCCAAAAACCAATACCAGAGCGGTACTTGTTTGAATAAAAAAAGAAAACGCAATATGTTGAGCGCTAGGAATCTTTTTCATTAATTTTTTTTAGCTGTACCAAAAGACTGTAAAGAGAGGCGATAAAGGCAAATAATATCAGTCCTAACGTCGCATATTTTTTTTCAAATTGATAATGGGCATCGATGCGCTTACCAAAATAAGCGGCCAAATAAATGGTGATTCCCATTTGCAAACCAATTCCGGTAAGCCGTACAAATTTATTAAGCGGTTTTTTCCGTGGCTGATTTTGCATCTTTTTGATTGATATCTTTTAATGCTCCTTTCATACTGCAAGTAGCATTTACCGATGCTCCTGGTTCAACCGAAAGTTTCCCTATAACAACTTCGCCAACAATACTTGCTGTCGCCTTTATAGTTAACGTGCTATTTACTTTCAAATCTCCAGAAAATTTTCCTTCAATATCAGCATTTTCACAATCTACCGTCCCTTTTATATTTCCTTCTAAACCAATGATAACTCTACCTTTGGTTTTTAGGGTTCCTTCTAAGACTCCATCAATTCTAAAGTCTCCATCTGACGTTAATTCTCCTATAAATGTTGTGTTTTTAGCAATAATATTTCTTTCCATAATCGTTGGTTTACTTGATTTTTTTTCGTTTGCAAACATGGGAATAAATTTATTTTATTTGTTTTAAAAGTTCTTTGGCCCGAATCCCTTCTTCTAAATTTGCATAATTAATGGATACAAACTCTAAAGCATTTTTATACGCTTCTCGAGAAAGATATTTTCCAATAGCAAAGGCTTTTAACAACTCAAATTTAGCAATTAATTTTGATTCCTGCAGCATAGGACTCAATTGATCTATTTGATTGACCACTTCTTTATAGAAATTTTCTTTGTATAAATTGTATATATCTCTATATAAAGCCTCTATATTGCTTCCTTTGTTTTCAGGAATTAGCTGTTTATTTTCGAGCAAAATTTGTGCAAATCTAGAACCTGGATATTTGCTTATTATATTGTTTTTATATACTTCAGCCTGGTCACTTTTCAACTCTGTAAATATTTGATATAAATGGTAATACGTAGGTAAAACCAAATCTGAAGCTGGATTCAAAGTTAATAAACGCTCTAATCTGCCAATGGCTAAAGACAGGTTTTTAAATTGTTCTTTGTAAATAATTCCTGTTTCGTAGAGGGCTTCATTTCTAAAATATGTAAGTGAGTCTAGCACGATTCTTTTGGTAGG
>CBFHUV010000121.1:0-5115 GCA_965659055.1 Polaribacter sp. | reverse complement strand
ATGTTGTAATTCCAAATCTTCAAAATTTAAATATTTTTGAGCACTTGGATAGGCAGTAAGCAATACTTGAAATCCGTGATCTAATTGATAGCCTTTAACACGATCTGTTTTAACTCTGCCGCCAACACGATCTGTCGCTTCAATTATAACTGGTTTGTAACCATTATCTTCTAAAACTTTTGAAGCTATTAATCCGCTTACTCCAGCTCCTATAATATGTATTTTATAATCTTGTTTATTCATAAGTAATTGATATAAAAAATAATTCTTTAACTAATTTAAGTTTTTTCTAATGCTTTTCATTTTATGAATCATAATAAGAAAGATTTAAATAATCATTTTTTATATCAATCATTTTATCAATAAATTTTTTGTTAGCAGTGTAATTCTTGTTTTTTAAAAATTGGATAAAGCTTCCATTGGCATGAATACTAAAAAATTGAGAGTTGTAAATAACCAATCGGTAGTATGGAATAATCCACGAGAAACGCTCTAACTTACTTGTATAATGTATAATAATCCCTTTTGGGCGAAGCTCGATATTGCCGTAATCTGTTTCTCCAAATTTTAATTTTCCAAGATCTAATTTTGGGCTTTTTGATTCAATAATTAATCTACTTGAGCCAATACTTCCTTGTTTTATTCGTTCTATAAAGCTAAACGATTTTCCTACAAGCAATAGACTTTGTTGGTTATAATCTTCATTTTTATAGGTTGTATCAAATACCATTTTTTTTATTTAGAGGGTTAAACTTTGTAAATATTTTTCACCATTTGAAATATGCAATATTTTTTTTTCTTGTGGCATTTTATCAAACATAGAAACCAACATTCCTAATCTTGGGTTTTTCTTAAAGAAACTGCGATGTGTATCCATAAATCTCCAAAAAAGACCATCCCAAACAGCTTGCCATTCACCTTGCTTATAATTACTCATTTTCATTAAGTAGTTACTACCACTTGTATATGGTTTTGAAGCCATTAACCCTCCATCTGCAAACTGACTCATTCCATACACATTTGGAACCATTACCCAATCATAGCTATCTATAAAGAGTTCCATAAACCAACGGTATACTTCGTCTGGATCAAATTCACAAAGCATCATAAAATTACCTAAAACCATTAAGCGTTCAATGTGATGACAATAACCTGTTTCTAATATTTTTTTAATGGTTTGATCAATTGGGTAAATGCCTGTTGTTCCATCATAGAACGATTTAGGGATTTTTTTAGTGAATCCCCAAAAATTACGTGTACGTTCATCACTACCTCTAATTTCATACATGCCACGTATAAACTCGCGCCAACCTATTATTTGACGCACAAAACCTTCTAATGAATTGATGGGGATATTATTCGCTTTCGCAAAAGTGATACTTTGCTCAATAATATTTTTAGGGGTAATCAAACCCACATTTAGCATAGGCGTTAATACACTATGATTTAATATAGAATTTTCTGCTACAATAGCATCTTCATAAGTACCAAATTCTAAAAAACGTTGTTCTAAAAACTCCTGAAACCATTGTTTAGTGGTCTTAAAATTTGTTGGATATAAAGAGTTTTCACTGAGTTGTCCAATGTTTTTTGAGAAGTTCTTATTTACATAATCAAGTGCTTCTTTATAAAAGGAATCTACATCTGGAAATTGAATTGCTGGTGGTATTTTTTTTGCTGGGTATTTTTTTCTGTTTTCAGTATCAAAAGTCCATTTTCCACCAGTTGGCTTTCCGTCGGGCTCTATAAGAATATGTCTTTTAGTTCTTTGATCTGTGTAAAAAGATGTTTGATGGTATTTTTTTTTATCACTTCGGAAAAAAGTCTTTAAATCTTCTTTAGTATTTAAGAATAATGGCGAATCAAAGACTGTTCTTTCAATAATATTAGTCTTACAACCTTTTTCTATCCTTTTCTGAAGCCAATTATCTACAGGATCTATATAGTTAATATTGCCAATGCCTTTCGTTTTTAAAAACGGAATCAATTCTCGGATATCTGAAATAGTATCTATTGATTCTACATAAGCAACTTCAATATTTTTAGAAACTACAAAAGCTTCGTAATGTTTCATTGTAGCTCTATGGTAGGTTATTTTCTGTTTGTGAAAGTTGAATTGCTTAAAGAACAAGAATTCTTCAATAATATATATAGGATAACCATTCTCTAAAAGTGGAGACGATTCAAAAAGTTGATGCGGAAAAATTAGATTTACTTTTTTCATTTATGCTTTACTTCTTCTACAACGTTCACTACAATACTTTACTTGATCCCAATTCTTTTCCCATTTTTTACGCCACGTAAACGGACGCTCACAAACGACACATGTTTTTTGGGGAAGGTGTTGCTTTTTCATAATTAAAATTCTGGCACTTCTTGGACTCTCACATAAGGAAAACTTGCTATTTTTTTTAACGAGTAGTAGCTATTTAATCCTGAAATACCAACACCATTTGTAACTTCTAAATCAATATCGCCATCTACTATTGCTATGTCCGGCAAAATGAGATGTTCTATTTCTCCAACTACTAAAACAGTATTATTAATCTTAATATCAATCGCTTCTTTAAAACGCATTCCCATTTTAAAGGTACTTTCTTTTACAAAAGGAGCTATAAAATAGTTCGCGTATTCTTCAGAAAGATTACAACGTTTAAATTCTGAAACGTCAGCATGAAATTTTGCAGAAGTATAATGGGCGTTTTTTATAAACTCTGGATGAATGTGATTAATCGTGTAACAGCCATTTTCTTTAATATTATGGTAAGTATGTCCTGCATCCGTTGTTCTTGGTCTAGATATAAAACCTAAAAGCGGAGGGTTACTACCTAAGTGAACCACAGAACTAAAAATAGCCAAATTGGTTTGGTTTTCTTTGTTTATGGTACCTATAAGATTTGCAGGTTTGATACCTGTAGCTGAATTAATAATTTTTAATCGCGTAATGCGGTCTAATTTTCCTATGTCTTCTTTAGTGTAAATCATTGTGTGTTCTATTTACGTGCGTGTTTAGTAATCGTTGTTTCTCTTTTTGTACAGCTGGATGCTTTTTATGTCCCCAAATTTTATCTCTAGCGATTCGTGCACTTTCTTGCAAATTCACAATAGGTGATGGATAATCTTCACCAATGATAACTCCGCAAAAAATTTGCTCCATTGCCGTCATTTTCCAAGGCTCATGAATATGATTTATTGGGACATTAGTGAGTTCTTGAATCCATTTTTTTATGAATACTCCTTCTGAATCATGCTCTTGTGAGTTTTTTACAGGATTATATAAGCGCACCGTATTAATACCTGTAGTGCCAGCCTGCATTTGAAACTGTGGATAATGAATACCTGGCTCGTAATCTAAAAATTGTCTTGCTAAGTGGTAGGTTCCATCGCGCCAATCTTGATCTAGATTTAGTGTTAAAAACGAAACCACCATTGCACGCATTCTAAAATTAATCCAGCCCGTTTTTTCGACAGCACGCATACAAGCGTCTATTAAAGGATAGCCTGTTTGTCCTGTTTTCCACGCTTTAATAAATGTCTCGTTCTTTTTATGTTCTAATAGTTCATAACCTTTATTAATACAAAGTGTTTCATAAGTACATTCTACTTCAAACTTCTGAATAAAATGACAATGCCAATGCAAGCGCGTTAGCATTCCAGAAAAAGCTCTGTTATTTGTACTTCTATTTGGATGTGTACCTACAAACTGAAAGACTTGCTTGATGCTTATATTTCCCCAAGCAAAATAAGGAGACAATCTACTGCAAGCGATTCTACTTTCTGTAGGTTTAGAAATATGTGTATGATAATTAAAGCCTCTTTTTTGAGCGAAAGACTTAAGATAACGCCACCCATTTTCTTCTCCTGCAGGTTGATATTTTTTAGGATAGTTTTCTAATTTAGAAACTAATTCTGAAGGTAATAAATATGAATGTTCTAGTGTATTTAGTTCTGAAACTGAATAGTTGTTTTTTATAATAGGTGCGTGCATTGTAGCGTGCCATCTCTTATTCCAAGTATCTCTGTTTTTAAGTCCTCTTATAATACCATCGCGTTGGCTTTCTTTCCAAACAATGTTACTTTTAATACATAATTGTTTGATTTGTTTGTCACGTTTCCAAGTGGTTTTTGTACCACTTTCCTGATAGCTAAAAAGTTGTTGGATATTATAATTTATATTAAGAAAATTAAAGCTCTCAATGGCTTCTCCATAAAATACATCAACACAACGATTATATTTTTTTAAGCGGTTATTAAGTGATTTTATAGAGTGATATACAAACTGTAAATGCCTAAGACTTGTATCTGGATATTCAATAATGTTGGGTTCGAAAAGGTATATAATAATATATGGAATACCAGCTTGCTCTGCTTTATGCAAAGGTTCGTGATCTTGTAATCTAAGGTCACGTTTTAACCAAACGATATTTATAACTTTTTGATTCAAAATATGATTTCCTTTTTACATTTTTTCCAGAAAGCAAAGAAAGAAGGGTAGTAACCTTTAACAGAAAACAACCAATCTCTTTGTTCTTCAATACCTTTATAATGATTATTTAAAGGATGCTCTTTGTAATAAATACGCTCTAAATCATGTGTAGTTGTTAGTTCATTAAATTCACCTACAAATATTTGAATATTTTCTATGTTTTTTGCAAGACCAATTATGAAGTCTATAGACTTTTGAGATACTGGATATTGTTTAAAATGTGATGGCTCTAATAAGAGAATACGATTTGCAGACAATTCCTTTTTCCAAAGAGGATCCAAATTATAAAAATTATAGATCAAAGTTATGAGCTTTGAATTTATTTCTATACTTCTTGCTTTTGGAAGTGGTGTTTTTAATTCTAATATTTCTGAAAGAAATAAGGTTTCTGGTATCGGTAAGCTTTCAAAATCATTGTATGATACATCCAGAAAAGTACCTGTTTGATTGCTGTAACAAAAGGTATTAATATTCTCTTGATTAGCATAATATTTCTTGTTACTATTTGTACCCGCTACCCATTGCCAGCTCAATGAGTTGCTAGCCCAATCTGCATCGAGCAGATGATAATACATCCATTTAGCAGGCATTTTCCAATGATTTTGACCTACGTTACACGCAATAGATGC
>CBFHUV010000120.1:0-5155 GCA_965659055.1 Polaribacter sp. | reverse complement strand
AGTCTTTAAGGAAGTTTTTATTCCTTTTTTGAATCATTTGGGTTTGTTGTGGCAGACAAATACAATAAACCCAGCAAATGAGCATTTTATTTCGAGTTTAATGACTCAAAAAATTCAAATTAATATTGAAAAATTACAGCAAAACTTGCCCATTGATAACTCTAAAACCTTTATTTTATTTCTTCCAGAAGGAGAGATTCATGAGTTAGGATTGTTGTTTTTGTATTATGAATTGGCTTTAAGAGGCTATAAGGTGGTTTATTTGGGACAGAGTATTCCTATTGAGAACATAGAAACAATGCTTAGTATTGACTCCAAAATTTGCCTTGTTTGTTCCATTACAGTGTTTCCTGTTGAGGCTCAATTGGAAGATTATTTTGATAAAATGCAAAACTTAATTAATAACACGCCACATGAATATTGGGTTTTTGGTCCTAAGGTGGTCGGTTTTAAGCAAAAAAAGTATACATTTAGATTTTACGAAGGACTGCTAGATTTGTTAAAACAGTTATAATTTTTTTGTACTTTATTTTTTTGTTTAATTATTTAGTACATTTGTTAAACAAAATGAGAAAAAAGATTTACATCGTAGGTTCAGGTTTTTCTTCACTGTCGGCGTCATGTTATATGGCTAAGGCTGGTTATGAAGTTATTGTACTTGAAAAGAATAGCTCACTAGGTGGGCGAGCACGACAGCTTAAAAAGCAAGGTTTTACTTTTGATATAGGCCCAACATGGTATTGGATGCCTGATGTTTTTGAAAAATTCTTTGCAGATTTTGACAGAACGCCAAGTGATTATTACCAATTGGAAAAATTAAATCCTGCCTATCAGGTATATTTTGATGTATTAGAATCTTTAACGGTTTCTGGGGAGCTAAATGAAATTTATGAATTATTTGAAAAGGAAGAACAAGGAAGTTCAAAGCATTTAAAGCATTTTTTGGATGCGGCGAAATTTAATTATAATGCAGCTATGAAAGAATTGGTTTACCGACCAGGGGTTTCACCTTTAGAATTGGTTACCATAGACACTGTTAAAAGAGTTTCTCAATTTTTTTCTACCATTAGAAGGCAAGTTCGAAAGAATATTAAAAGTCAAAAGCTAATTCAAATACTTGAATTCCCAGTTTTGTTTCTTGGAGCCAAACCTAGCAACACTCCGGCATTTTACAATTTTATGAATTATGCAGATTTTGGTCTTGGGACATGGCATCCAAAAGGGGGCATGTATAAAGTGGTAGAAGCTATGGCAACCTTAGCGACAAGCTTGGGTGTTGAATTTCGCACCAATGCAAATGTTAGTAAGCTCTGTTTGGATGAAAACGGTGCAATAAGTGGTTTGGTAGTTAATGGTGAAGAGTTATCTGCAGATCTTGTTTTAAGTGGAGCAGATTATCACCATACAGAAACCTTATTGCCAAAAAAATATAGACAATATTCAGAATCCTATTGGGATAAAAAGGTTTTCGCACCATCCTCTTTATTGTTTTATGTAGGTTTTGATAAAAAGTTAGCAAATGTTTGCCATCATACCTTGTTTTTTGATACAGACTTTGATGCGCATGCAGTAACCATTTATGATAGTCCTAGCTGGCCAGAAAAACCATTGTTCTATGCTAGTTTCTCTAGTATTACAGATGAAACTCTCGCTCCAGTTGGAAAAGAGGCTGCAACTTTTTTAATTCCTTTAGCACCTGGTTTAGATGATACTCCAGAATTAAGAGATCGATATTTTCAAAAAATTATAGAACGTTTGGAGAAGATGACAGGGCAGGAGGTGCAAGGAAATATATTGTTTAGAGAATCTTTTTGTGTGAACGATTTTGTTAAGGATTATAACTCTTTTAAAGGAAATGCCTATGGATTAGCCAATATTTTAACCCAAACAGCATTCTTAAGACCAAAAATAAAAAGCAAAAAGGTAAAAAATTTGTATTTTACAGGACAATTAACGGTTCCAGGACCAGGAGTTCCTCCAGCATTAATTTCTGGAAAGATTGCCTCTGATTTAATTTTAACAACCCTCTAAGATGAAACAATTATTCGATGAAGTTTCCTTCAGCTGTAGCAAATTAGTGACTAAAAGTTACAGCACATCCTTTTCTTTGGCTGTAAATATGTTGTCTCCTAAAATTAGAAAGGATATTTATAATGTCTACGGATTTGTGCGATTTGCTGATGAAATTGTTGATTCTTTTCACGAGTACGATAAGAAAAAACTTCTTGAATTATTTGAAGAAGATTATTATAGAGCCAAAAAAGATGGAATTAGCTTAAATCCCATATTGAATGCCTTCCAACAGACTGTTGTAAATTATGATATCCCTGATGAGCTTGTTCAAGCTTTTTTAAAGAGCATGAAATTTGATTTGCACAAAAACAATTATGCTACGAAAGAGGAATATGAGGCTTATATTTATGGTTCAGCAGATGTAGTTGGTTTAATTTGTTTAAAGATTTTTGTAGGTGGAGATCAAGCTAAATATGATGAGTTAAAAGAAGCGGCTATGCATTTAGGTTCTGCTTTTCAAAAGGTCAACTTTTTGAGAGATCTAAAAGACGATGTAGAATTGTTAAATAGATCTTATTTTCCTTCTGTAGATTTTAAATCATTGAGCAACGAGTCAAAAAATTTAATTATTCAAGAAATAGAAAATGATTTTGATTTGGCATTTAAAAATGGTATAGTAAAACTACCAATTGAAGCTAAGTTTGGTGTATATATAGCATATAGATATTATAGAAAACTACTTAAAAAGCTCAAGAATACACCTTCTTCTAAAATTATGGAAACAAGAATACGCGTTTCAAACCCAATGAAGATTAATTTATTGGCTAGGAGCTATGTTAAATACAAACTAAATATCATCTAATGATTTTTGCACTGACAACTTTATTGACTTTTGTTATTATGGAAGGCATCACTTGGTGTACACATAAGTACATCATGCATGGATTTGGTTGGTTTTTACATGAAGACCATCATCAACCTGGGTATCCGCATGTTTTTGAGAAAAACGATGCTTTTTTTGTCGTTTTTGCTTTGCCTAGTATTTTGTTGTTTTATTTCGGTATTCGACCAGAATTGAATGTGTTGTTTTTTATTGGTTTGGGAATCTTGTGTTATGGACTTGCTTATTTTTTAGTACATGATGTTCTAATTCACAGACGTTTTAAATGGTTTAAAAACACAAACAATCAATATTTGAAGGGTTTACGTAAAGCACATAAAATTCATCATAAGCATTTAGATAAGCCTGATGGAGAATGTTTTGGGATGCTATTCGTACCATTTAAATATTTTAAAAAAGTACAGTAAATGAGCCAATATTTATATCTCAGTCTTAATATTGGAAGCATCTTAATACCCTTGCTCTATAGCATTTTTGAAAAGAAATTTCACTTTATACAATATGCTAAGATCACTTTTATTAGCATCGTATTGGTTGCAATTCCATTCTTAATCTGGGATGCTCTTTTTACCTATTATGGTGTCTGGGGATTTAATACAACATATCATCTGCCAATCGTATTTGGAGGAATGCCATTAGGTGAATGGTTGTTTTTTTTATGCATTCCTTATGCATGTCTTTTCACTAGTGAAGTATTGACTTATTTGTTTCCGAAGTTTAAAATTTCTAAAGGAGCTGTGATACTTATTAGTTTTATCGTATTAGTGTTCATAGCCTATTTGCTTTTATTTAATTTTGGAAAATGGTATACTACCGTAAATTTTATAATATTCATGGCACTATTGATATTTACTTTAGTTAAATATCCAGAAGCATTACAAACCTTTTATCCTAATTTTTTGGTGCTATTGGTTCCTTTTTTTATTGTGAATGGAATCTTGACAGGAAGTTTTATTTCTGAACCAGTTGTTTGGTACAATAACAATGAAAACTTAGGTTTTCGATTGTTTACTGTACCCTTTGAAGACATTTTTTATGCATTTACGCTGTTGTTTTCATCTCAATTGATTTTTAATCATTTAAAAAGAAAATACCATGCAAAAAAAAGTTAGTCGAGTAGTTTTATTTTTAGTTTTTAACTTTTTAGCCCTGTGGATTGGTGCTATTTTAATGAACAATGGACCTCAAGAAACATGGTATATGTCATTAAACCAAGCACCTTGGACGCCTCCAGGATGGGTTTTTGGAGCTGCCTGGACCAGTATTATGATTGTATTTTCCTTTTATATGGCCGAATTGAGCCTACAATTTGAATGGAAAGATTCAAAATTAATTTGGGTTTATAGTATTCAGTGGATTTTAAATGTAAGTTGGAACTATGTTTTTTTTAATCAACATCAAACCTTCTTGGGGCTGTTTTTTATTATTTCTCTTTGGCTTCTGGTTGGGTATTTAACTTTTAAGCATTTAAAAAAACTGAGATACTACACCTTACTCATTGCACCTTATTTAATTTGGTTAACCATCGCAACAAGTTTAAACGCTTATGTGGTACTTTATAATTAATATATGAAACAACTATCACTAATTTTTTGCACACTATTATATACAGGAATACTAAACGCACAAAGCATGAAAACAGCACTTTACGATATTAAAATTAAAGGAACAGATCAGAAAGAAATTGATTTTTCTCAGTTTAAAGGCAAGAAAATACTCTTCGTCAATGTAGCTTCAGAATGTGGTTTTACACCTCAATATGAAGGTTTACAAAAACTGTACGAAACCTATAAAGATGACTTGATGGTTATCGGTGTTCCATGTAATCAGTTTGGAGGCCAAGAGCCAGGAACCTTAGCGCAAATTCAAACTTTTTGTAGCACCAACTATGGAGTTACTTTTATGCTTACAGAAAAAGTAGACGTAAAAGGTGCGAATCAACATCCATTGTATAAGTGGTTAACCGATAAAGAGCTGAATGGTGTAAAAAGTTCATCGGTAAAGTGGAATTTTCAAAAATATTTAATTGACGAAAATGGCCAGTTGATCGATTATTATTTCTCTATCACAAAACCCATGAGTTCTAAAATAACCAAACACCTAGCAACTAAATGATCTCATTTAGAAAACATTCTGGAATTTATACCTTAGAGGCAGAGCAAGAGTTGCCAATTTCATTAGATAGAGCATGGGATTATTTTTCATCTCCTGAAAATTTATCAGAGATTACACCTCCAAAAA
>CBFHUV010000119.1:0-5241 GCA_965659055.1 Polaribacter sp. | reverse complement strand
TCCACCAAAGCAAAAGCCCACTACTCCTATTTTTCCTGAACAGTTTGGATGATTTTTTAAATATTCAAAGGCTGCAATAAAATCTTCCAGCATTTCATTTCGGTCTCTTTTTCGTTGCATAGTTCTACCCTCATCATCATTTCCAGGATAACCACCTAATGGGCTCAAGGCATCTGGAGCCAAACTAATAAATCCGTCTAAAGCGGTTCTTCTTCCTACGTCTTCTATATATGGGTTTAATCCTCTATTTTCATGAACTACAATAACACCGGGTAACTTTTTACTATTATTTGTAGGAACAGACAAAAGACCTTTTATAGCGCCTCCTCCTTTTGGTGACTGGTAGGTAATATAATCAGAATCCACTCTTGGGTCATCTTTAGGAACCAACAAAGTATTTACATAATCTGGCGAAATAAAACTCAATAAGGAGCCCACAGTAAGCCCTCCTATTGCGTACAGAGATAATTTTTCTATAAACTGTCTTCGTTCAATTTTATTATGGGCGTAATCATCGTATAAATCGAATACGTCTTGACTAATATCTTCTTTTTTTATGGGTTTCATGCTGTCGCTTTTTAAGTTTAGTTCATTTGAATATTACAATTTTAATCAGCTTCGAAACTAATTAACAAGAGTTTAGAGTCTGTCAAGAAATGGCAATGCTACTAAGTTAGTAAACTTCGCTGAACTTTAAAAAGAAATTTTAATTGCCTTATTTAGAAACCTAGCTCAGCAAATACGGCCAAATGGTCTGAAACAAATAAATTATTGCTTCTTCTAACATCAATATGACGATAGCTTTTGACCTTCATGTTTTTTGTGAAGATATAATCGATTCTTTTCTCGATAACTTTTGAAGTATCAAAACCATTAAAGGTTCCTATTGGACCATAAAACTTTGTTTTAGTAAGTTTTTGCGCATCATCAAGGGCGTTTTTAAACACCAAAATGGGAGCTTCATTTGGTTCGGAATTAAAGTCTCCCATCACTATGGTTTTATTACTTTCTAAGCCATATTCGGCAATTGTTTTTACAATTAGCTTTGCAGAGTTTTCTCGAGCGATTGATCCGACATGATCAAAATGAGCATTAAAAACATGTATCGTGTCTCCTGTTTTTTTATGCAAAAACGCACCGTAGGTTACAATTCGTTCCATAGAAGCATCCCAGCCTACAGAAACTTTCTCTGGAGTTTCTGACAACCATAAAGTCTTCATTTTTAAAAGTCCATACAATTGTTCATTATAAAATATAGGAGAAAATTCACCTTTTTCTTTTCCATCATCCCTTCCCACTCCTACATAACTATACTCCTTTAATTGCTGGTCTAAGTAGTTTAATTGCTGCACTAGAGCTTCTTGGATCCCTATAAAATCAGGGTGATAATAGGCAATCTGATTTGCTACATCAATTTTTCTTAAATTCCACCAATTGTCTCCATCATTTTTATTATCATATCGAATGTTAAAGGACATGACCTTAGTTTGACTAAATCCAAAACTTAGACTTCCGATGAAAAAACAAAGAAAAAAGATCCTTTTTAGACTCATTTACACAGCAATTTTAATTACTAGTTTTTTTACCTTACTCATTTTATCTTGATGAACGCTTGGCATATGTAGATCATCTGGAAAAAAGATCATAAACATTCCTTTATCAAAAGTTAGAAAAGGTGCATCTTCAATTTGAAACAAAGAATAATCCTCCTCTATATGCACTTCAAAAGGCTTTTGCTCAAATAAAGTGGTGATTCCAACCAACTCTGTACCCTCTATGATATATTGCAAATCAATGTATTTTTGGTGTCCTTCGAAGCTGTTTTCAGCGATTGCCATCGTATCATATTCCATGATAATAGCAAAGAGTTCTTCACCTTCTATAAGATATTTTCCTGGGATAACTTTCTGTAAATCTGTTGAGTTTAAATAGGAAAAGGCCTTATCAAACTTGGAGCCTAATCCTCTATATAAATGTTGGTTTTCAATTTTATCAAAGATCATATTATCTCTTTTTTAGTTCAAAAATATCTTTTCTACGATCTTTTAAGTTTCGAACACTTCCGAATTGATTCAATTCTCTCAACAAATCAATATCGACATCAGCAATTAAAATCATCTCTGTATTGGTGGTTGCTTCTGCCTTAATACCGTTGGCTGGAAAAGAAAAATCACAAGGTGTAAACACCATAGATTGTGCAAATTGTATGTCCATATTATGCACTTTCGGTAAATTTCCAACACTACCCGCTATGGCCACATAACACTCATTTTCAATGGCTCTGGCCTGTGCACAATGACGAACTCTAGAGTAACCATTTTGTGTATCTGTTAAAAATGGAATAAACAAAATATCCATTCCCTCATCAGCAAGTAACCTACTAAGCTCTGGGAATTCAGAATCGTAACAAATAAGTACCCCAATTTTTCCACAATCCGTGTCAAAAGTTTTTAATTCTGTACCTCCTTGCATACCCCAAACTTTTGCCTCGTCAGGAGTTACATGCAGCTTTTCGTAACGCTCAGTTGTTCCATCTCGTTTACAGATATAACCCACATTATACAAAAGTTCATTCTTAATTTCTGGCATACTACCAGTAATGACATTGATGTTATAAGAAATTGCTAGTTCAGAAAATCGTTGTACAATTTGAGGAGTGAATTTTGCCAATTCTCGAATGGCTTCAGATTCTGGAAGGTGATTGTTTTCTGCCATCAACGGAGCGTTGAAAAACTCTGGAAATAGCGCAAAATCTGATCGGTATGCCGATACAGCATCGATAAAATATTCTGCTTGTTGCATCAACTCTTCCAAATCTTTATATAAACGCATCTGCCATTGGATTAACCCCAAGCGTATTATTTTTTTCTTAGTAACAGCCTTCTTGTTTTGCTTTTCGTAATAAATATTATCCCATTCTAACAGCACGGCAAACTCACTAGAAGCCTCATCCCCTTCCAAATATCCTTTAAGAATCTTAGAAGGATGGAAATCATTGGAAATCTGAAAGTTTAAAACAGGGTCGTGTATTTCTTTTCGCTTTACCTTTTCAATATACTCTTTTGGAGAAATTTTCTCTGCATACATATAGTAATTTGGGATTCTTCCACCAAAAGCAATACCCTTTAGATTCAATTTTTCTGCCAATTCTTTTCGATAATCATAAAGTCTTCTGCCAAGTCGTAATCCTCTGTATTCTGATTTGATAAATACATCAATCCCGTACAAAACATCTCCATCTTTTCTATGCGTATCAAAAGTGTAATTCCCCGTAATTTCTTTATAAGTATGATGCTCGTCAAAACTATCGTAATCTACCATGATAGATAGCGCGCAGCCAGCAAGTTCATTGTTTACTTTTATCACGACCTGACCTTCAGGGAATTTCTCAATCAATGACTTAATATGCCCTTCACTCCAATATGAATTTGGCATATTGGTATAGACTTCAATCATGGCTTCCTTTAGTGCCTTATAATCGTCTATGGTTAAATACTGAAGTTCTATATTTTCTATTTGTTCTATCATTGAAAGGATCTTAAAGGTCTACAATTCATGAAATAATGGACTTAAGAAGGCAACTAATTTTTCCATAAACCGCTTGTAAATTTACATAAAAACTAACTAGGTTATTTTCAATTATAGATAAAATTAAGAACTATTATTTAGGGTTAAAGATTTCTATTGAATTACTTTGTCAATTTTTTTAATAAACCATTAAATATAAAACCATGAAATGGAAAAACAGTATACCAATAAAGTCTTCCAGCCAGGCCTAAGGGCCTAAATGTTGCAATTTGATGCAGCTGGTTTCCTTTTATCTTGAACTCTAACCAGGCCTCACCTGGCAATTTCATTTCGGCTAAAAGTAACAATCTACCCTCTTTTTTATTGGCATATAATACGCGCCAAAAGTCGAGTGAATCTCCTGTTGAAATTGTGTTTTGATTCGTTCTCCCTCTACGTAAACCAACCCCTCCAACTAATTTATCTATAAAACCACGTAGCTTCCACATCCAATTTCCATAGTACCATCCGTTTTCACCACCAATATTCCAAATTCGATCCACACAAACTTTTCTGTTTGATATAGATGCACTTCGCGCATCTCTAAAACAACCATAGGTCGGCACTGTAATAAACTCAGAAATATTGATCTTAAATCCGCTACTTTCATAAGCATCCTTCCAGCTCGATATGATCTCATTATTATCAATCTTTTTAAAGGCTCTTTCTAAGGATTCTTGATAAGAAATAGGTGCTATGCTAAGAATTTGATTGAGATCTGTGTTTCTGCAAACCACTTCCACTTTCATGCTTTCAACCAAGGAAGCTGCTAATTTGTAGGAAGTTGATGTTACAAAGTACAACCAATATGAGGATAACTTGGGGGTCATTATTGGGACTGTCCAAATAGTTCGTTTTAATTTCCGAACCTTCGCATATCCTAAGAGCATTTCTCTATAGGTCAGAATATCTTCACAGCCAATATCAAAGTTTCTGTCATAGGTGTCAGATTGAAACAAACTCTTTGATAAAAATAAAATTACATCAGAAATCCCAATAGGTTGGCATCTAGTAAGCAACCACTTTGGCGTAATCATGATAGGAAGTTTTTCTACCAAATCTCTGATAATTTCAAAAGAGGCACTCCCCGACCCTATAATAATTCCGGCGCGTAAACAGGTGAAATGGCACTTTCCTTTCTCCAATTCGTCTTCCACTGTTTTCCTAGACAATAAATGTTTTGAAAGAGCCATTTCATTGACAATCCCACTTAAATATAAGACCTGAATTACATTTGTTTTTGAAAGCGCTTTTCGAAAGTTTATTGCGGACTTTTTTTCTAAGGTATCATAATCTTTTCCTGACGACATGGAGTGCACTAAATAATAGGCTGCATCGATATCTTTTGGTATTTTTTTAAGTGAAGTTTCATCTAATAAATCCACTTCTAGTACGCTTAAATGTTTTTTTAAAGAGGTACTCGGATTAAAACGAGTTTTATCTCTTACACAGCACACCACATGATGTCCTTGCTCTATCAGTACAGGAAGTAATCGCTTTCCAATATAACCTGTTGCTCCTGTAAGTAGTATTTTCATCTAAAGTATAATTTGGTTTAAGTTCGTGTTTTTTTATCAATAGACAACCTTAACAGTATTAGTGAAAGGTTTAAAAAATTAATGCAACTCATTAAAAGACTAAATAAATAAGGTAAACTCCAAAGCCAAAAGCCAA
>CBFHUV010000118.1:0-5296 GCA_965659055.1 Polaribacter sp. | reverse complement strand
CGCGAGAGAGTTTCAAGGTGTCTGGGGCGATTTTGATGTAACATTACATATAGACAAAACCTATACGGTAGGTGGAACAGGGAATTTACAAAACCCACAAGAAATAGGCCATGGTTATGAAGACAAGTCAAAACCATTAAATGTTCAAGCTGGAAAAAAATTAGCGTGGCATTTTAAAGCAGAACGAGTTCACGATTTTACTTGGGCGGCAGATCCTAATTATGTTCATGACATTTTAAAAATGGAAAATGGTCCAGATTTACATTTCTTTTATAAGAATGATGAGAAGTATAAAAAGAATTGGAAAGAGGTACAACCTTTAACCGCTGAAGCAATGAAATTCTTTAGTGAGAATATCGGGAAATATCCTTGGAAGCAATATTCTGTGATTCAAGCAGGAGATGGAGGAATGGAATATGCCATGTGTACTTTTGTTGCTGGAGGCGATAGAAGAAGCCCGATCGGAACTGTTATTCATGAAATGGCTCACACTTGGTTTCAACATATTTTAGCAAATAATGAAAGTAAACACCCTTGGATGGATGAAGGTTTTACTACCTATATTTCATCATTAGCTTCTAATAAAATTTTAAGAAAGGGTGACGGAAGACCAACAGCTGGTGGTTATGGAGGTTATTTTTATTTGGTAAAGAACAATTTGGAAGAGCCATTAACAACACATTCAGATAGATACAACATTAACACGGCTTATAGCGTTGCTAGTTATACCAAAGGAGGAATGTACTTATCGCAATTAAATTATATAATTGGAGAAGACAATGTCAAAGAGACCATTAAAAAATACTACAGAGATTTTAGTTTTAAACATCCAACGCCAAATGATATCAACAGAACTGCCGAAAAAGTTTCAGGTTTAGAATTAGATTGGTATTTGAATGAGTGGGCTCAAACAACGCATACAATAGATTATGGAGTAGAAAAAGTAGAAGGTGCAAATGTAACTTTAAAAAGAGTTGGAAAGATGCCAATGCCTATTGATGTAACGGTTACTTATGAAGATGGTTCTACAGAAGATTTTAATATTCCTTTACGTATGATGCGAGGAAATAAACCAACCACTGCAAAAGTAATTGCAGATTGGGCGTGGGCATATCCTACCTATACCTTTACGGCGTCAAAAGCTGTAAAAAAGGTAGAAATTGATACTTCAAAGTTAATGGCTGATGTAGACAGGTCAAACAATGTTTATGAATCTAAATAATTTTTAAAAGATGAAAAAAGCAATTCAAATTTCGATGATGATTGTACTCTTTGTTGCGACTAGCTGCGGTAGTTCAAAAAAGGTAGCAGAAGTTAAAAAAGTCGACCCCTTAATAGGAACGTGGGCCATCGTTATTAAAGGAACCCCGCAAGGTGATGTTCCTGTAAAAATGATTCTAAAAAAGGATGAAAACAAACAATATCAAGCAACACTTTCTTCGGTTTTTGGTGATTTACCAGTCGCTGGATTGAAAATTGAAGCAAATAAAATGTCAGGTAATTTTCTGGTTGAAGGTCTAGACTTTAGTTTGGGAGGCACCTTTAAAGAGACAGTTTTTGAAGGCTCAGTATTTGGTATGGGCGAGAGCTATGTTGCCAATGGTAAAAAAGAATAAAGATCTTTGGATATAATAAAAAGGCCATACAAATTTGTATGGCTTTTTTATTTTTCTACTTTCTCGATAAAATTGTCAAGATTCAATTTGTCTTTTGGAATGAAGCCTTTAAGCATTAGTCCAACTCCAAAAATAATAAGCATAATCCCCATGGTTTTTTTTATTCTATAAGTAACCTTAGGAGTCAATTTGTTTTTTAGCTGTTTGGCTAAAAGGATTTTACCTAAATCTGTGACAAAATAACTTATTACAATTATGGTAAAATACCAAAAAATATGGTTTGGGTTCATGTCTAAAGTAGGACCAATAACTACAATCAAACCTAGCCAAAAAGCCAATACACCAATATTGATAAAATTTAAGAAAAAACCTTTCAAAAGGAGTTTTAAATAATTGTTGCTTAAAGGTATTTTAATCTCAGTGCCGCTTTCCTCCAGTTCTTTTTTAGTGGATTTGTCAAAATAAGTAATAAGTCCATAAATAACTAAAATGAAGCCGCCGATAAAAAACAAACGGGGGTCATCCTTAATTTCTTCTAAGAGATGCCTACTTCCAAAATAAGCGATGACAATAAAAGCAACATCTCCAAGGATAACACCAATATTAAAAACAATAGCCGCTCTTGCCCCTTTTAATATGCTGGTTTGGATGAGCATGAAAAAAACAGGCCCTATCATAAAAGACAGAAAAAAACCAAAAAGTATCGCGTTTTTAATGTTGTAGAAATCCATTTTTTAAAGATACGATTTCTTGTTAAACATCATCAAAATCGATGGTTATTTTAGAGGTTGTAGGATGTGCCTGGCAGGTAAGAATAAATCCATCTTCCAATTCACTATCTGTTAAAATACTGTTTTTACTCATGACTGCTTTACCCTCAGTTACCTTCGCAATACAGCTACTGCATACTCCACCTTGACAAGAATAAGGCGCATCCAAGTTATGACGCAAGGATGCTGCTAAAATATCATCAGTCTTTTGCATGGTAAAGGTAGTCGTTTCGTCGTCTAGCAATACGGTAATTTCTGTTTTACCATCTGGGATTTCAATATCGTTTTCTTCAGTACTTGCAGTAAACAATTCAAAAAAGATCTGTTCAGAGGCCATGTATGCTTCTACTAAGGTATCCGAAACGAGGTTGATCATTTCTTCTGGCCCACACAGAAAAGCTGCATCAAATTGCAAGTGTTTATAAATATTCTTTATAAAATAGTTGGTATTTCCTTTATCTATTCTTCCAAAGATTGCATCTCCACTTAAGGATTTACTAAATACGGTATGTAAATTAAATTGGTTTGGGTGTTTCAATGCAAGATCTTCCAATTCATTTTTAAAAATCATGCTGTCAGATGATTTATTTCCATAAATTAATGTAAAACTTGCGCTCGGCTCATTCTCCAAGACCATCTTTATCATTGATAAAATAGGAGTAATTCCACTACCAGCAGCAAAAGCAATATAATTTTTGGAGGCTTGCGGTTGAAGTATAAATTTCCCTTCAGGCTCCCCAACTTCTAGGACATCACCTTCCTTTAATTTTGTTGTAGCATACACAGAAAATAGACCATTTTCAACAGCCTTTACGGCTACTTTTAACTGATTGCTGTTGGGTGAGCTACAAATAGAGTAGGCTCTCCGAATTTCTTTACCGTCAAAGTTTTTTTTGATGGTGAGATATTGCCCAGCTAAAAATGTAAAATTCTCTTTTTGAGCTTCTGGAACTTCAAACAATATAGAAACTGCATCAGCGGTTTCTTTGATGATTTTTTGAACTGTTAATGAATGAAATGTTGACATGTACTTGTTTTATTTTGCAAAAATAACAAACAAATCGCGAACGCATCGTTAGAGTTTCAATAAAATAACACCAAAGATTTAGATGCATAAGAAAATTATGTATATTCGATGCATGGGAAATCAAAAATTATATAAGGGCTCTTTGCAAACCATTATTTTGAAGCTTTTAGCAAATACTGATAAAATGTATGGCTATGAGATCACTCAAAAAGTAAAAGAACTAACTCAAGGAGAACTAAAAATTACCGAAGGAGCCTTATACCCTGCTTTGCATAAATTAGAAGCAGATGGCTTATTAGAGGTGGAGGTAGCTACAATAGGAAACCGAATGAGAAAGTATTATAAACTCACTGAGCAAGGAACAAAAGAAACTGTTGGAAAATTGGCTGAAATGCAAGAATTTTTACGAACGATGGAACAGCTGGTAAGCCCTAAATTAAGCTTGGATTAATATGAATCAGAAAAGGCAGGTTACTGAAGAAGAGGTGACAGAATTGTACCTATTTACAAGAAAGCATTTTGTAGAACATTATGATGTTCAATCAGAATTGGTCGATCATTTGGCCAATGACATTGAACAGATTTGGCTGGAACATCCGCAATTGCCCTTTGATAAGGCAAGAGATCTTTCTTTTAAAAAATTTGGAGTTTTTGGTTTTATGGATGTCGTAGAAAAAAAGCAAAAAGCCATGCATAAAAAATACTGGAAAATATTATGGCGTTTTGTAAAGGAATGGTTTACCCTGCCTAAAATTATTAGTACGTCCCTTATCTTCATGCTTTATTTTAGTCTTTTCCAAGTTCCATATTCAATTCATATTTTATTTGGAGCTTTTGTAGTGTGGGCTCTTTATGACCTTATACAATTTGCTCAAAACCGACGAAAAAACAAAGGCAAAAAACAAGCAGAAAAAAGATGGTTGTTGCAAGATATGATTGGAGAAACCAGAGGTGGATTTTCTTTTTTAACCTTTGTCAACTTTTTTAACATCATTAATCTGTTGAAAATTGATTTTGGAACATTGTCTTTTTATTGGCTGGCTTTATTTGCAGCTTTAGGAACTCTTTTGACCATTGTTTTTTATGTGAGTGCAGTGGTTTTGCCTCAAAAGGCCAACCAATTGTTAGAAGAAGCCTATCCGGAATATAAAATGCAGTAATATTTTTGTAACAAAAAAGCCATTTAACATACTTATTAGTATCAACTAAACAAAAACAACTACATGATTTCACGTTTTTTACAATTAGAATGGAAACAATATTTCCGTTCCTCCTATTGGCAAAAAGGATTGGCTCTTAAGATTATCATGGGCTTTTTTGCCCTATATCTTTTGGCTTCCTTTTTACTCTTGGGACTGAGTGGTTTCTTCTTGATTAAGAAATTTTACCCTGAGTCTGATCCTCTACAGGAGGTAAATTCCTTTTTGATTTTTGCCTTTATCGGAGATTTAATATTTCGATATATGATGCAAAAGCTTCCGGTAATGAACATCAAACCTTTGCTCATTTTGCCAATTAAGAAAAACAATTTGGTTCATTATATTTTAGGGAAATCAATTTTTTCTGCCTTTAATATTTTTGGACTGTTTTTTTACATTCCTTTTAGTGCAGTTTTATTAAAGGAAGGCTATAATCCTATTTCGGTTATTGGATGGCTAATTGCTTTGATTTTCATCATTTTAAATAGTAATTTCCTTAACTTTTTAATCAATAAAAACAATGTGGCTCTCGGAATTTTGGCTGCACTCTTAGTAAGCACCATTGCCTTACAGTATTTTAATTTGTTTGATGTAAACGGACTAAGTCAGACGGTATTTGATGGGGTAGTAAGCAATTCTTATTTTGTTCTTATTCCTATTATTTTACTTGTGGTTCTTTATTAT
>CBFHUV010000117.1:0-5298 GCA_965659055.1 Polaribacter sp. | reverse complement strand
AATTTCTCCATAGATCTACCGTTCCCGATGGTTTCGAAAAAGGCATCATGCTTTTCTGCTGTAGCACCAGTTAAAGGTTGAAACCAGTGTGTATAATGCGTTGCATGTTTTGACAAAGCCCAATCTTTCATGGCAGCGGCAACTTGATCTGCAACTCTTCTGTCTATTTTCTTGCCAAACTCAACAGCATCCATGACACTTTGAAAAGCTTCTTTGGTCATAAACTGACGCATAGAATGCTCATTAAATACATTTTTTCCGAAAGCTTCTGACTTTCTTTCTTCTTCTGTAATTTCTACAGGAACTCTGTTTAAGGTTTCTTTTAAAGCATTAAATCTGATCGTAGACATTTTTATGTAATTATTAAAATTAGACAGGGTAAAGTTACGAAAAAAATCATTTTAAAAAACAAAACCCCTAAAATTTAGGGGTATGTTAATAAATATTTTAAATAGTATTTAATTTTATTGGAAAAATAAGGGGGTCTTTACAAATTAACCCAAAGTTGTGAACAAATAAATCCCATATAAGATCAATAAAATGAATCCATCCTTCCAATCGAGGCGCATTTTTCGAGGAAAAAACACCAAAGGAAAAATTAAGAATGAGATACCCAACATCCAGAAAATATCATAATTTAACAATTCGATGTCTTGCAATTCTATAGGAGTAATCATAGAAGTGATACCGAGTACAGCTAGTATATTAAAGATGTTTGATCCGATTAAGTTTCCTAAAGAAATGGCTTTCTCCTTTTTAAGCACTGCTATTACGGAGGCTGCCAATTCTGGAATACTGGTTCCCAAAGAAACTACGGTAACTGCTATGATACGCTCTGAGACTCCATAGTCTTTTGCTAAATTTACAGCTCCTTCGATTAGAAATTCAGAACCTGCCCAAAGACCAACTCCTCCTAATATTAGGTATACGACAATTTTAAATATAGACATAGGTTCATCATCAAGCCCCTCACCTTCATCAACAACCGCTTTTTTCTGAAACTTTAATAGATAAATTAAAAACAAGATTAAGAAGATAAGCATACTGGCTCCTTCATTAAAATCAATTACTTGATCCACAGAAAGCAAATAAAACAAAACTCCAGAGGCAACCATCATAATGGGCCAATCGGTTTTGTAAAAACTTTTCTCGACATCTATTTTAGAAAGGATGATGGTAATGGCCAATACCAAACCTAAATTTGCGATGTTTGAACCTACCACGTTTCCAAGGGCCAAATCAGAGTGACCATCTAAGGCGGCTTTCACACTTACGATTAATTCAGGTGCAGATGTGGCAAAAGAAACCACCGTCATACCAATAATGATTTTCGGGATGTTCAAACGCAAAGACATGGCAACAGAAGCTTTTAACAGCCAATGACCTCCAAAAATCAACAAAACCAACCCCGCAACAATAAAGCCTAAGTTCATGAAAATTATTTTTTGCGAAGATAATACAAATTGAATTTTCAATTAGATTTCTCTTTGGTTCATTTTAAAAAAATTACATTTATACTTTCAAAACCGCTTTATTAAAACAAAAACCGAAATGCTTTCAAAAAAACAGTTCCCGGTATTCAAAGCCTTTTCATTAAGTATGTCCCTGCTCTTTTTTAGCAGCGCAACTTTTTGTCAAGAAAAGAGGCAGTTTTTGCAAGAACGCTATGATGGCCATACAGAAATTATACGAGCCACCACCAAAGAAAAGGTACTCAAAGCCTGGGTGAATGATATGGCCAGAGAAGGCATCTTATTAAGCTACAGCAACCTAAAATACAATTCGAAAAAAGAAATTGTTCGGATAAGTTTATTGGTTCAAAATAAGAAAAGCAATTCTGAGGCCGATTTTAATGACGGTCACCCCATCCCGAACATTACCGTTGGCGCCATCAACGGAGTTGCTACCATAAGCGCTAGCGAAGGAACACCCATTGTAGCAGCCGACCCTAAAATTGCCCAAAAATTGGCAAGCCTTAGCACCAAAGAACAACTGAAAAACCCGCTGTATTTTATAGATGACCAAGCTTCTACCGCAAAAGAGGCCAATAAGCTCAACACCTCTGCTATTGCAGGTATTAAAATCTTACAACCCAAAGAAGCCATAGTTCATTATGGTAACAAAGGAAAGAACGGTGCGATTTTAATCAAAACAAAAAAGAATTAAATAGGGAACGGTAATTGAAAAATTCTTAAATTTAGTCCAAGATGAAAAAACAACTCTTTAAACTATTGGCCAAAGTAAACAAGGTGCTCTTGCCATCATTTACTAAAAAGCAGTTAGACATTTCAAAAGCGAGTAAAATTCAATTGGCTATTATAGGCTATAGAGCTTATGTAACCATGCAATCCTTATAATAATATACCATGAATCAAGAAGAACACATTAAAATATTTTCAGAAAACGGAATCCTTGTAAGACGCTTACAAAGCCTCTTAGAAGAGGAACAAATACCAAGCTTAATTAAAGACAATGTTGAATCTGCACGACTTGGAGGATTTGGATCTTTCCAAAATTCTGTAGACCTATTTATCTTTAAAAGCGACCTAGAAAAAGCAACGCCAATCATCGAAACTTTTCAGAAAGAAATTTCAGAATAGTTTTTAATATTTAAAAAATAGCTAGTATATTTGCACCCGCTTACGGCCTCGTGGCGCAACTGAATAGCGCACTTGATTACGGCTCAAGAGGTTACTGGTTTGAATCCAGTCGAGGTCACTAAAGAATGAAAAAGCTCACAGGTACTGTGGGCTTTTTTTAATTTCCAGAAGGGTTTGAACTTGTTCAAAAACCCGAATGGGAATTAAAAAAATAGCAAATTTGTAATTTGCGCTTTTTCATTTAGACTTCGGAGCTGTATCTGGATCATGCAAATAATCCAGTAATGGAACTAAAAACCAAAAATCACCAACCACTCAAAACTAAATACCCACCACCCACCACCAATAACCCACCACCTTTTTTTCACCCCATTTCACTTTTCAATTCTTTTTCACTCTATATTTATCAAAATTCTGGGAGTCAACACTTAAGTAAAAATTAAAACAAACAAACTAAACACTCACTAAAATCAACTAAAAGTCATGTTTCGTAAATTATTTATTATTACCGCACTATTGTATGTTTCGGTAAGCATCGGTCAAGAAAAATTTGACAATGCTGCCATCGAAAAAATTAAAAATGAAGGGATCAACAATTCTCATGTAGAAAAGATTGCTTTCGAAATTATAGACAAAGCAGGATCTCGTTTAACCAATTCTGAAGGCTATAAAAGAGCTGCTATGTATGCCGTAAAACAACTAACCTCTTGGGGTTTGCAGAATGCAAAAACCGAAAACTGGGGTGAATTTGGAAAAGGTTGGGAAATGGAAAAAAGTTATGTGGCCATGACCAAACCGTATTATATGCCCTTTGTAGCCATTCCAAAAGCATGGACTTCAAGTACTGATGGTGCAGTAAACGGAAAAATTGTGGTTTTAGACATTGCATCCGAAGAAGATTTTGCAAAATACAAAGGCAAATTAAAAGGAGCTATCGTAGTCATGAAGTCTAGCGGAAACCAAGGTCCTACTTTTAAATCAGACGGAACTCGTTTTACCGATGAAGCTTTGGATAAAATGACCGAACCTCAAGCACCTAGAGTGCGTCCAACTGGAAATAACAGCGCAAGAGAGGCTTTTATGAAGCGCAGAGCCTTGGCTCAGAAAATTGCCCCTTTCTTATTAGAAGAAGGCGTTTCTTTAATCATCCATGGAACCCGTGGAAGCCATGGAACCTTGTTTACTAGTAGCCCAAGAGACTATGCAAAAGACAGCCCTAAAGGAATTAGTGAACTAGAAATGGCTCCAGAATTTGTAAACCTTATGGTGCGTTTAAGTGAAAACAATGTACCTGTAGAAGTAGAAGCCGAAGTAAGAACTCGTTACAATACCCAAGACTTACAAGGTTATAATGTACTTGCAGAAATCCCTGGAACAGACAGAAATCTAAAAGCAGAAGTGGTGATGCTAGGAGCGCATTTAGATTCATGGCACGGTGCCACCGGAGCTACAGACAACGCTGCTGGTACTATTGTAATGATGGAAGCGGTTCGTATTTTAAAAGCGACTGGTTTACAACCAAAAAGAACCATCAGAATTGCCTTATGGGGTGGAGAAGAACAAGGATTACACGGTTCACGTAATTATGTAAAAAATCATATTACCAATGCTAAATCACCAGAAACTATTTCTGCCTATTACAATATAGACAACGGTACGGGTAGAATCCGTGGTATTTATACTCAACAAAATGAAAAAGTAGTGCCAATTTTTACCAGCTGGTTAACACCTTTTTCTGATATGATCGATCATACTACCGTAACGACCAACAATACTGGTGGAACAGATCATCAAGCATTTGATGCGGTGAATATTCCAGGTTTTCAATTTATTCAAGACCCGATAGAATACAATACCAGAACCCACCATACCAATGCAGATTTTTATGAGCGTTTGGTGATTGATGATTTAAAACAAATGGCGGTAATCGTAGCCTCTTTTGTGTACAATACAGCACAAAGAGATGGCATGATTCCAAGAAAAGATCTAAAGAAATAAACAATTTAATTCCATAAAAAAAGCCACTAAGTCTTGTATTTAGTGGCTTTTTTATTAGTCTAAATTATTTTTTAGACTCGTCTAAAATCAATGCTTTTTGAGTCTAAATCTATTCAAAATACTTACGGATGGCAACCCGATGTGCTGGGATGCTTTTATCGTAATTTTCTATAAGAAGCTCTAAAATTTCAGGAGCTTTTAACCCAATTTCTTTTTTAGAAGCGTACTTGGCTACATATAAATTATAGCGATCGTCTTGCTGCTCAAAAATTAAAAAATGTTGGGCATCTAGCTCACTATAACAGATGTCATTTTCTGAAAAGCTGCCTGAAGCATCTTTAAAAAATGACGAAAACTCATAATACTTAAAAACGTTTTCCATATTATACCAATTCTGCAGATAATCCTAAGGTGAGCAACTTTGAACAGCGTGGTTTTAAATCTTTATACTCCCCTGTTTTTACGGTACACTTTCCTTTGTAATGCACCAGCATAGCACATTGCTCTGCTTGCTCTGCGGTATGCTCACAAACATCAATTAAAGAATCGATGACAAAATCAAAAGTATTGACATCATCATTGAACAAAATAATTTCATGCTGATTGACCTCCTTTTCTAGGACATCAACATCTTCTTGGATTTTCTCTTTTGTACTCATAGGCAAAAATTTATGCTTAGCCTTTTACATAGCGTAAAGCT
>CBFHUV010000116.1:0-5434 GCA_965659055.1 Polaribacter sp. | reverse complement strand
TTGTCTCTTTTTAAGAGTTTGCAAATGTACAACTATTTTCTAATTATTCAAATATCAGTGAGTTATTTTTTTGAACGAGGTTTTTTACAAGCTTGTGGTATTTTCGTCTTATTTTTGCCCTAAATAAATTGTGCTTTGCTAAGATATTTTACACCATATATATATACACTCTTTTTTCTCTGTAATTTAAGCCTTGCTTTTAGTCAAAATAAAATCAAGTACCAATTACAATTAATGGCTGTTGACAGTCTAGAAAACAAGCAATTAAAGAAACTAAAATACCAAACAGAATTTAACAGTGAAGAAAGATTAGAGAAAGAAATTCAAGAGGCAATTCTTTTTTTAAAAAAAGAGGGTTTTTTTACAACGTATATAGAAAAGCAAATTCAAAGCAACAATAAACACCATGTTTATTTGAATCTTGGAAAACAGTTATTGACGGCTAAGATTCAGATTGGGTCAAAATTAATAAAACAACTGAGTGATTTTTCTTTTGACAAAAACATACTGGAACTTCCGATAAATAAATTGCCTGACTTTTTAGAAAACCTTGGCAAAAAACTGGAAGAGCAAGGCCAAGGGTTTTCAAAATTTTCCTTGACACAAACTCGTATTGAAAAATCAACATTCATCGCCACTTTGATTATTCAACAATCCAAACCAAGAAACATAGATAAAATTATTACCAAAGGCTATTCAAACTTTCCTGAAAATTTCATCAAACACTATTTTCAAGCCAAAAACAAAAATATTTTAAATGCAGCCTTTTTAGAAAATCTATCAATAAAAACAGCAGAACTAGCCTTCGTATCAGAAATAAAACCTCCTGAAGTTTTGTTCAGTAAAGATTCTACCCTTATCTATATGTATTTAAGGGAAGAAAAAAATAGCAGTTTTGACGGGATGATTAATTTCTCCTCAAAAGAACAAAGCGGTGGCATACAATTAACTGGCTATTTAGATCTACAATTAATCAATACCTTTAATTATGGTGAAGAACTAAAAATTCAGTGGAAAAACAACGGCAACCAAAAACAAGTAATAGAACTCAGCGCAAAACTTCCATATATTTTTAAATCAAGTTTAACAGGAGCTTTTAACTTTAGTTTATACAGAAGTGATTCTACATTTTTAACAAACACCGTGCATCTGGGATTATTAACGGCACTTACAAACAAAACCTCAATTGGTCTTCATTATAGTTTTGAAAGCTCTAAAGATTTGCTAAACAATGCTCCCGACTCAATAAAAGCATATCAAAAACAGTTCATTGGGCCGAGCCTTAATTATATATCTAAAAATAAAACAACTTGGCAATTAAACATTCAAGCAGCTTTGGGAACTAAGCAGGTCTTAACTGGTAAAATACCACAATATAAAATAGATTTTACAGGTAGTATAGAAACACCGCTTTCAAATAAACTTTCCGGATACCTAAAAAACACGACAGGCTTCCTTCTTTCTGATGAGTTACTCTTCAATGAAAATTACAGACTTGGTGGAATGAATAATTTTAGAGGATTTAGGGAAGAATCTATTTTTGCAAGCAGGTATACTTTTGCAAATACAGAACTACGATTTGCAACTCAAGAAAAATCATACATATACGCTCTATTTGATTTTGGAAGCTTCTTTAGACAAAATGAAAGCCGGTTTTTATACGCTTTAGGTGTTGGATACGCATATTCTTTAAAAAACAACACTATTAACTTCAATTATACATACGGGATAAGCGATAGCAGCCCGAATAACGCCCTAATAAACGTGAAATTCCTAACGTTTTTCTAAAAAACTTAACATTATTATTAACATTAATTAACATTTTCTGCTAAATAAGTTGTGTAATTAACTTTTATTTATGATTTTTGGGCATAATTAATTCAAATAATTACACAATGAAAACAAAGTTTAATGGAATTTTAACGCTTTTATTAGCGTTGGTCGTGCAAATATCATTTGCACAAGAAAAAACTGTTTCGGGAACTGTATCTGATAAAACAGGGACACTTCCTGGTGTAAGTGTTCTTGTAAAAGGAACCACTACCGGTACTGAAACAGACTTTGATGGTAAATACTCAATTAAAGCTAAAACAGGGGATGTTTTAAGTTTTAGTTATTTAGGGTTTAAGACTGTCGAAAGAAAAGTTGGAGCATCTAACACGATTAATGTAACAATGGTCGAAGATGAAAACGTACTTGATGAGGTTGTTGTAACCGCATTAGGTATTAAAAGAGATAAACAAAGTTTAGGTTTTGCTCAACAAACAGTAACAAGCGAAAACTTAGTTAGATCTCGTGAAACAGACATTAGTAATGCCTTAGCCGGTAAGGTAGCTGGACTTCAGTTCCAAGGAGCTCCTAGTTCTGGTTTTGGTAACTCTAATATCCGTTTAAGAGGGGATACGAATGTATTGTACATCGTAGACAACATTAAAGTAAGTGCTTCTTCAGACATCAACACTGATGAGATTGAAGAATTGTCTGTACTGAAAGGTGCAGCTGCAACTGCTTTGTATGGTCCTGATGGTATCAATGGGGTAATTATCATTACTACCAAACAAGCTAAAACTGGACAAAGCAGTATTACTGTAAACCACAGTACTGCTATGGAACAAGTTTATTTGTTACCTGAGTATCAAAACGAATATGGTGGAGGTTACTCTCAAAACTTCTTAACCTTTAACTACAATCCTGCACAACACCCTGCATCATGGGCGGCTTTTAATGGTCAGTCAATGGTAGAGTACTACGCGGATGAGTCTTGGGGACCAAGAATGCAAGGACAAATGGTTCGTCACTGGGATTCTTGGATCGAAGGTGATCCTGAATGGGGGCAATTAAGAGCTTTTAACCCAAATCCAGATAACGTAAAAAACTTTTACGACACTGGAGTTACAAACAATACTTCTCTTTCTTTTTCTAAAGGTGGTGAAGGATACTCTATTAGAGCAAACATTGCGAACATAGACAGAACTTCTGTTTCTCCAAACTCTGATAGAAAAACTGTAAATGCAAGTATAAACTCTACTTTTGACATTACAGACAAATTAAGAGGTTTTGCAAGTATTAACTTCCAAGACAGAAAAACTAAGAATTTCCCTGACAATGGTTATGGAAACATTAGTTCTAACTTAAACCAGTGGTGGCAACGTCAATTGGACATGGACCGTGTGAGAAGATATAAGAGAAATGGAAAAATCGTTTCTTGGAACATCAACTCTCCAACAAACAGAGCTCCATTATATTGGGATTCTCCTTTCTTCGAAGTTTACGAAAACTTAAACTTCCAAACCAAGAATGCTGTTTTTGGTAGAATGGGATTAACCTATGACATCTTAGAAGACTTGAATGCTACTGTTGAGATCAGAAAAACTTTTAACTCATATGAGTCTAACAACAGAGCTGCATGGGATCAATTAGGTGGACAACAATTACCTAGTTATTCAGAATCAGAAAGCATGAATACAACTGATGAATTATTTGGTATCCTTAACTACAACAAAGACATCAATGAGAACTTTGATGTTACTGCAAGTGTAGGTTTCGAAATGAACTCTTTTGCATCTAAATCAATGAATGCTAGTACAAGTGGTGGTTTAACGACTTACGGATTCTACAGTTTAAACACTTCTGTAGACAGACCAAATGTATCTAGTAGTGTAACAAGAACCAAAAGACAATCTGTGTTTGCAAAAGCATCTGTTGGATTTAAAGGTTTATTGTACTTAGACGGATCTGCTCGTTTAGACTGGTCTTCTACTGCTTTTGCTAATGCAAATAGAGTAGAAACTTTTGGAGCATCTGCTTCATTTATCTTTAGCAAGTTGCTTCCACAAAATGATATCATCAACTTTGGTAAAGTAAGAGCTTCTTTTGCACAAGCACCAAGATTCCCTGGAGCCTATGCAATTAATGAAACATATTCTGTTGGGACTCCTTATGGATCAAACGGAACAATGTCTGTTAGAGGAAACTACATCAACACAAACTTAAAAGGTGGTGTGCGTCAAGAAATGGAAGTTGGTACTGAGATTAAAATGTTCGGTAACCGTTTAGGAATTGACTTAACATACTTTGACAAAAAAGACAAAGAATTACCTGTAGGAATCTCTTTAGACCCTGCAACAGGATATACTTCTACTTCAGGAAACAGTGGAATCCAATCTTATAGAGGTTTTGAGGTAGGTTTAAACTTTTCTCCAATTAGATCAGAAGATTATGGATGGGAAGTGTATGCTAACTTTGCTACTCTTGAAAGATATGTTGATTATATTGCCGATGGAATTACAACTAACGTATTGTCTTCTACATGGGGAGGTTTGCAATTGCAAGAAAGAGTTGGTGAAGAATGGGGTGCTATCTATGGTAGAGCATATCAAAGAGATGACGCTGGAAACATTAAGTTATCAGGTACTGGAGCTCCTCAATGGTCAGCAGGTCAGTATTTAGGTAATGTATTACCAGACTTTACTGGAGGTTTAACTAATAACTTTAGATATAAAAACTTCAACTTAGGATTCGATATCGATTTCCAAAGTGGTGGTAAAGTATTCTCTGTAACTAGAATGTTTAACAACTATTCTGGTCTTGGTATCGAAACTGTTGGTAACAACGATAAAGGAAATCCTGTAAGAAATGATATTACAGGTAGTGGTTTTTGGCACTCGGCTAGTACTGATATTGCAGGTGCTGATACTGGAGGTGTATTAATTTCAGGAGTTGACAGAACTACTGGTGCACCAGCTGCATACTACGTAGATCCTTCATTGTACTGGGGTAGATTGTACAACTTGCACGAGTACTATTTATACGATGCATCTTATGTAAAATTAAGAACCATTCGTTTGGACTATTCTTTCTCTAAAGACTGGTTAAAGAAAACTCCTTTCACAGATATCAATCTTGGAGTATTCGCGAACAACGTATGGATGATTCATTCTGCGATCCCAGGTTTAGATCCATCAGAGATCGAAACCAATGGTGGTGCTGCATGGACTGAAGGTGGACAATCACCTAACGTAAGAACTGCAGGTATCAATGTAAAATTAACATTCTAATAAAAACATAGTTTTAAAATGAAAAATAATATAAACAAATTAGCACTATTGTTTCTAGCCGTAATGGTATCCTTTACAGCTTGTGATACAGTAGACTTTGGAGACACGAACGTGAATCCAAACAGTCCTAGTTCTGCTTCTACAGGATTATTACTGACAAATGCTCAGAAAACCGTAAGTGGTTGGGTTAGTTCATCAACTGCAACCATGTACCCACAATACTTGTCTAACGGACAGTATGAAGATGAAGGAAGGTACCAAACATTAAACTGGACACCTAGCTATTCTATTTTTACAAATTTAGATAAGATTATAGAACTTAATACCAATGAGGACACGAAGGTGACTGCTCAAGCGAACGGTTCTAATGCAAACCA
>CBFHUV010000115.1:0-5443 GCA_965659055.1 Polaribacter sp. | reverse complement strand
AAGAAGCTTTGAACTATGAAGAAATTGAAATCAAGATGAAAAAGCTGCTTACTAACTTTGTCAATCAAGTAAAAAAAATAGACGAAAATGAAAACAACGAGATCTAAAAACCTAATTTTAATCAGTTTATTGCTGGTTGTTTTCGTGTCTTTTTCATTTCAGTCTAAATTTTTTGAAGTGGCCAAACAGATAGAAATCTACACCGGCTTATTCAAGGAGTTGAATATGTATTATGTAAATGAAATAAACCCAGCCGAGCTCACGACAAAAGCAATAAAAAACACTTTAGAGAGTCTAGACCCTTATACTAATTTTTACAATGAGCAAGAAGTGGAAGCGGCAAAGATTAGAAGTGAAGGTGAATATGGTGGAATTGGTGCTTCTGTTCGCTATTCTAAAAAAGACATTACCATCGTTTCAGTTTATAAAGGCTTTAGTGCAGATAAGGCAGGGATAAAAACGGGTGATATTATTACAAAGATTAATAATCAATCCTTAGGTGAACTGCTTGAAGAAGATGTTTCAGGGCTGTTGTTAGGGGTTCCTGGGAGTGACATTAATTTGCAAGTTTTAAGAGCAGGTAAAGTATTGAATTTTAATTTAAAAAGAGAAGAGGTAGAAATGAACCCAGTTCCTTTTTATGATATGCTTTCCGAGGATACTGGTTATATTGTACTGACTCAATTTAATGAAAAAGCATCAGAAGAGGTTAAAAAAGCTTTTTTAAGTTTAAAAGAGAAAGGACTAAAGAAGTTAATTTTTGATTTGCGCGGAAACCCAGGAGGGTCATTAATGGAATCTATTCGGATTTCGAACTTCTTTTTACCTCAAAAAAGTATCATAGTTAGTACAAAAGGGAAGGTTAAAAAATGGAGCAATATTTATACGGCACAAGAAAAAGCGTTGGATCTTGAAACGCCAATTGTGGTATTAATTAATGGAAGATCTGCTTCTGCTTCAGAAATTGTCACAGGAGCCCTTCAAGATTATGATAGAGCTGTTGTATTGGGCCAGCGATCTTATGGAAAGGGATTAGTTCAGCGCTATAGACCCTTAACCTACGGCACCCAATTAAAAGTAACCATTTCAAAATACTATACGCCAAGCGGTCGTTGTATCCAAGAACTTGATTATGCAAATAGACAAGCAAATGGAGATGTACCAAAGTTTTCGGACCAAGGAGTCAATCAGTTTAAAACCAAAAACGGTCGCGTAGTTTTTGATGGCGGAGGAATTTTGCCAGACATTAAATTCGGGTCATCAAACCTAAATAAAGAAACAGAAACACTTTTGCAAACAAGCAGCTTGTTTGACTTTGCGACGAGCTACTCCCAAGAACATCGCGATTTGCCTAACTGGGAATCCTATGAAGTTTCGGAGGCTGATTTTCAAAAGTTTGTCAACTATTTAAAACGGGATACCAGTTTCGTTTCTATGCAAGAAGAAGTATTTAAGAACGCGCATCAATCTATAAACGCTGAGGATTCAAAGAGTATTTCTAAAAGCTATTTGCAACTGATGAGTTCGCTAAAGGAAAACAAAATAAAGGCGATAAGCAAAGATAAGGAGGCGATAAAAATTGCTCTAAAGGAGCTAATTGTTGAGCGCTATGCGTACGAAACAGGAGTGTATTCGAATAAAATAAAAACGGATAAAACCATACAGGAAGCTTTGACTTTACTTAACAATAGTAAACAATATGAGGCTGTTTTATCAGTAAAAAAATAAGATAATCAAAATAAAGTTATCTTTGAATATAGTTAAGAAAGATAATTATCTATGAGAGAAAGAACGAGAGCACAAGAATCTACTGCGGCAATAGAAAAATTATATATTTCTATGCGTCATTTATTTAGTAGAGGGTTTTACAAACCAATGGGCATATCAGGAGAAACCCTTAGAAAATCTTTGTTGCTTTTGAGGCCAGAAATTTATGGTTCAATTGCTGAGGATAAGGTAGAACTCAATGGTTTAATTTACATTATTGAGCGATTGCCAGAAGGAATTGAAGAGTGTCAGTTTATTAATTTAACAGCAGACGAAGGGTTTAAGAATTCTCATTTTAAAGCCATAGTACCTCCTAAAAGAAGGAGGAATTGTTATCGCATCGATAAAAATCAAATGAATATTGAGATCACCAGAGGACGCTCCGATATTTATGACATACTTACCCATCTAACGTTTCTATTTATAGAATCACATAAAATCAAGAATAAAGTTTTAATCAATTTTGGAACGGATTCGATTAGAGAATGGGCTGCTTTAAGAGATGTCGTTATAAATAATAAAACACTTTCGAAAGAGGAAAGAGAGATTACCATTGCACATTTAGGAACTATTTTGGGAAGACCTTATCAAGAAGTTGCACATACCTACAACGCGCTTTCAACTCCAAAAAACCCTGACCGATTTTTTCAATTGGTTTATTGGCTTGGTCAGTTGGCAATAGACGAGAGCATTGACAACAAAAAACGAGTAATTAACTTTAGTTCTGTGTTGAATGAGCAAATTGGAAACCATATTTATGGCGAAATTTGGGCGAATCAAATTAAAGAAACACTTAAACAACACAATTTATTAGAAAGACCGATTCATATTATTAGTGCGAACATGCATTCTGTGATGAACTTCATTTATGCTAGCCACGCCCTAAAAGAAGAGTCTATATCGAATAAAGGGTTCAAATTATTTGAGTTGCTGAGTTCAGCATCAAGTGTCGATTTGCAGAAAAGAGTTAAAGAATCTGCTCACAATCGTGGCTTGATCTATATAAAAGACAGCTCTGGAACCAATATAGACGTTCAAATTATTGATACGGCGAAAATTGATTTTGAAAATACGCCATTTACAAAAAAGAATTCTAAAGGAGAAGATCCTGTAATCGTTGTAATGGATTATGCCTTTGGAGAGCAGGCCTATGAAACCATGGATGAACTTTTAAAACCCTATAAAAAGGATAAAGAAGTAGTCCATTTACATGTTGCTTCAATTTCTATTATGGGAAAAGCTGGAATCTTAGATGGAGGAAAAGGAGATATTATGATTCCATCCTCGCATATTTATGAAGGAACAGCAGACAATTATCCATTTGAAAACGAATTGTCAAAACAGGATCTTGAAGGCTTTGGAGTCAAAGTATTTGATGGCGCCATGGTGAGTGTATTGGGAACCTCCCTGCAGAACAAAGACCTTTTAAAGTTTTTCCATGACTCAACCTGGAATGTAATTGGCCTAGAAATGGAAGGGGCTCATTACCAAAAAGCAATACAAGCCGCCTCAAGAATTAGAGGAAATATTTCAAAGGATGTAAAAGTTAGGTATGCTTATTATGCTTCTGATAATCCTTTAGAAACAGGAGCGACTTTAGCATCTGGTGGCTTGGGAATGTCTGGGGTTACTCCCACCTATGCAATTACTCAACGAATTTTAGAGCAAATATTTTAATTATTTGCAATTAACTAAACCTACCAAACCATGTCTAAAGAAAAGAAATCAAAAGATGAAGAGATTGAATTAGGGTCTCTATTCATAATAATCGGAAAAGGCTTTTCCAATCTTTTTAAGTTTATTTCATCCATTTTTAAAGGTCTATTCCATGGACTTATTCTTCTATTGTTGTTTGTTAAAACAAACTTAAGAAAGTTGGTTATTGCTGCGGTTATTGGAGCTCTTATAGGAACAGTAATTGAGTTTAGAAGCACGCTAACCTATGGTGCAGATTTATTAGTACAGCCCAACTTTAATAGCGCAAGACAACTTTATAACAATATTCAGTATTACAATGACCTAGTAAAACAGAAAGATACCTTAATGCTTTCAAAGACTTTTGGCATCTCAAAGGAAGCGGCTTCATCACTGAAGAAATTTGAAATATACCCTGTTAAGAATGAAAATGATTTATTGAGTTCATATGATAATTTAATATTATCATTAGATACCTTGTCCGCTAAAAGCTATTCCTTTAATCAATTTAAAACCACCTTTACCAAGTATGATTATAAAGTTCAAAACATTCAGGTAATCGCCACTCAAAAAGATGTTTTTAATCAATTAGATAGTGTTATTGTAAGCTCTATAATTGAAAATATTTACTTTAAAAAGATTAAAAAACTTACGAATGAAAATTTAAACAGGACAGACTCTATTCTGCGCAAAAATTTATCTCAATTAGATTCTCTTCGACAAGTGTATATGCAAGTGATGCTAGAAGAAGCTAAAAAAGTTTCCAATGGCACTTCCATAGATTTAGGAGGTCAAAGAAAAACTACCAAAGAAATAGAACTCTTTGAAACCAATCGAATTATTACCAAGGATCTAAAAGGACTTGTTAAAGATAGATCAGAAAAGGCTGAAGTACTGAATATCATTTCAAACTTCCAGCCTGTTGGCTATAAAGTTCGAAGTTTGGAAAACAATTACATCACCCTATTGGCAGGAGTAGGTTTAGGGCTAATGGTGTTTTTTATTTTGATGAAACAATTAAATGTTTATCTAGAGAACTATAAGAAGAAATAACATGAGTACGATATTAATAACTGGAGGAGCAGGTTTTATTGGTTCTAATTTTATACCTTATTTTTTAGAAAAAAATACCTTAGCTAAAATTGTTAATCTTGATAAATTGACCTATGCTGGAGATTTGGAATCCTTAAAAGAAGTTGAGAACAACCCAAATTATACTTTTATTCAAGGAGATATTTGTGATCGTCTTTTTGTTGACAAACTTTTTGAGAAATACAAATTTAATGCTGTGATTCATTTTGCTGCGGAATCTCATGTAGATAATTCAATTACCAACCCTGGCGCTTTTATCCAAACGAATATTGTAGGTACTTTTAATTTGTTAGATGTGGCAAAAAACGCATGGATGGAGGGTCCAAACCAGCTAAAAAAAGGTTTTGAAAATGCACGTTTTCATCATATTTCAACCGATGAGGTTTTTGGTAGTTTACCAGCAATAGGTTTGTTTACTGAGACAACTTCTTACGCACCCAATAGTCCGTATAGTGCTTCTAAGGCATCATCAGACTTTTTAGTAAGAAGTTATTTTCACACCTATGGAATGAACGTTGTTACAACCAACTGCTCCAATAATTATGGACCGAAGCAGCATGATGAAAAGCTAATTCCAACGATTATTAGAAAAGCAATTTCTGAAGAGAGTATTCCAATCTATGGAGACGGAAAAAACGTTCGTGATTGGCTTTATGTATTAGATCATTGTATTGGAATTGCACAAGTTTTTAAAGAGGGAGTCTCCGGTGAAACCTATAATATTGGAGGGAAAAACGAAAGAAATAATTTGTACATCGCAAATAAAATTTGCGAAATATTAGACCAAATAGCGCCTAAAACGAATTCGTATAAAGATCTAATTACATTTGTAACGGATCGACCAGGACATGATTTGAGATATGCCATAGATGCAACTAAAATTCAAACA
>CBFHUV010000114.1:0-5463 GCA_965659055.1 Polaribacter sp. | reverse complement strand
TTTGATGATAACATTTCTGTGCTTAGATATGAAGAAATGATCTTGATTTATGCAGAGGCTAATTTAGCAACTGCTCCAGGAACTGCATTGACTTATTTAAACATGATTCCAGCAAAAAGAAATGCAACTGCTTATGGAGCAGCTACTCTTGACAATATTTTATTGGAAAGAAGAAAAGAGTTTGCTTTTGAAGGCATGCGTTTTCACGATTTAGCAAGAACTGGTAAAAGTATTCCTTTAGTAGATGCTTTTAACCAAACTCATGGTGGTCCTGCTTATGGTAACTATAAATATGCATATCCAATTCCACTCGCTGAGGCTGATGTGAATTCGAATGTAGTTCAAAATATAGGTTATTAATTTTTAATAATCAACTATTTAAAAACCACCTCAAATGAGGTGGTTTTTTTATATAAAAAAGTACCTTTGCAGCATGGAACATCAAACAGAAATTATTTTTGGGTTAAGAGCAATTATAGAAGCCATAAATAGTGGTGCTACAATTAGCAAAGTTTATTTACAAAAAGAACTGAAGGGCGCCTTAATTTCTGAGTTGAATGGCCTCATTAAAAGCCATGTCATAACCACGAGTATGGTTCCTGTAGAAAAGTTAGACAAATTATCTAAATACAGCAATCATCAAGGGGCTGTTGCTCAAACATCTCCAGTGGCCTTTTATGATTTGGATGGCTTAATAGAGAAAACAATTTCTGAAGGAAAGACTCCTCTATTCTTATTGCTTGATCAGTTGTCAGACGTTCGAAATTTTGGAGCCATTATTAGAACAGCAGAATGTACTGGGGTAAATGGAATCGTTATCCAAAAAAATGGTAGTGCTCCTGTAAACGCAGAAACTGTAAAAACATCTGCAGGAGCTGCCTTTAAAGTTCCTATTTGCAAAGTAGATCATTTAAAAGATGCTTTGTTTCTTCTACAGGCAGCCGATATAAAAACAGTTGCAGCAACTGAAAAAACAGAAGACTCTATTTTTGATATTGATTTTAATCAGCCTATTGCCATAATTATGGGATCTGAGCACAGAGGAGTGAATCCATCGATATTAAAAATGGTAGATTACAAAGCAAAGCTTCCTTTATTAGGAGAAATTGATTCTTTAAACGTTTCCGTGGCTTGTGGAGCCTTTTTGTATGAAACAGTTCGCCAACGATTGCTTTAACTATCTTCATCTTTATTCCGTTCAGTTATTGGCGGATTAAAATTACCTTCATCATCAAATAATAAGTCAAATTCTGTTTGTTGGAATTGGACTCTTTTATGCAACATGCCTTTGGTTCTATAAAAATAGGCAAAGAGCAATCCTATAACAAACCCTGATAAATGACCTTCCCAAGAGATTCCATCTTCTAAAGGCAATACATACCACACCATGCTTCCATATAAAAAGATTACCACGAGTGAAACCGCAACTAATTGATACTGTTTTTTAAACAAACCACTAAAGAAGATAAAACTAAAGAGCAAATAGACAATACCACTGGCTCCAATATGATAGGCTTCTCTCGCAAAAATCCAGGTAAAGAATCCTGTAAGCAAGCCTCCATAAACCAATACTTTCTTCCAAACACCCTTATAAAAGTATAGTAAACAACTTAGGAGCACTATTAAAGGAATGGAATTGTTAAAAACATGTAAGGTGTCTCCATGGATAATAGGAGCTAACAGAATGCCTCTAAGGCCTTTTAATGTTCTGGGGTAAATTCCCAATTGATTAAAATTGAAGTCAAAATAGATTTCAAAGATGTAGACACTCCAAATAGTTACAACCACCCAAAGTGAGAATTGAATTGGAAATTTAAATAATGTGGTTTTTGACGAAGCTTGCATAGGCCTAAAGAAACAAAAATTTGACCAAAGTGGTTTTTGCTGAAATTCTGTCATAAAACTTTCCTATTTTTACTGTATGAATGAACCTTTAGCCGAACGTATTAGACCCAAAACTCTTGAAGATTATATTAGCCAGCAGCATTTGGTGGGTGATAAAGGCATTTTAACGCAACATATTAAACAAGGAATTATCCCCTCTTTAATTTTATGGGGGCCTCCTGGCATTGGAAAAACGACCTTAGCAAATATCATTGCTAAAGAGTCCCATCGTCCCTTCTATACCTTAAGTGCCATTAGTTCTGGAGTGAAAGATGTTCGAGAGGTCATTGAAAAAGCAAAACAAAGTGGAGGTTTATTTACACAAAAAAATCCAATTTTGTTTATTGATGAAATTCATAGATTTAGCAAGTCTCAGCAAGATTCTTTGTTAGGAGCTGTAGAGAAAGGTTGGATAACACTCATTGGTGCAACTACTGAAAACCCAAGTTTTGAAGTGATCCCTGCTCTCCTATCGCGTTGTCAAGTCTATATTTTAAATTCTTTTGACAAGAACGATTTAATTTCATTGCTAAAAAGAGCCATTGAAAAAGACTCCTTTATCGCCAAGAAAAAAATTACACTCAAAGAAACCGATGCCCTACTCCAAGTATCTGGTGGAGATGCTAGAAAACTTTTAAACATTTTTGAACTCTTAGTGGCTTCTGAAGACAGCGTAGAGATTACCAACAAATTGGTGCTTGAGAAAATTCAGAAAAATACGGTTCGATATGACAAAACAGGTGAACAACACTATGATATTATCTCTGCTTTTATAAAATCCATTCGTGGAAGTGATCCAAATGCAGCTGTTTATTGGTTAGCAAGAATGATTGAAGGTGGTGAAGATGTAAAATTTATCGCAAGAAGATTGTTGATTTTAGCTTCAGAAGATATCGGAAATGCCAATCCAACAGCCCTTATTTTAGCGAATAATACCTTTCAGGCAGTTTCTGTAATTGGCCATCCAGAGTCTCGAATTATCTTAAGCCAATGTGCTATATATTTGGCCAATTCTGCAAAAAGTAATGCCTCCTATATGGCCATTAATAAGGCACAGCAATTGGTTAAAAATACCGGAGACTTATCCATCCCATTGCATTTAAGAAATGCACCTACCAAATTGATGAAAGACTTAGATTACGGAAAAAACTATCAGTATGCACACGATTATACTAGTAACTTTATAGATCAAGAATTTTTACCGGATGAAATTAGCAATACCAAACTATACGAACCCGGTAATAACCCTAGAGAAAATGCCTTTAAAGAGGTTCTGAAAGCTCGTTGGAAAAACAAATACGGCTATTAAAATTTAATTTGATACTTTTTAACGGTCAAAGTTCCGTTTTCATAATATTCAGCGATCCAAGTATTATTCCCATTTTTATATAGCAAACCCTCTTTTCCTTTCAAAATAAAAACGTTTGTTTGATTTGTTTTTAGAGCAATAAAAACCACCTTAGGAGTGGTATCTACCAATTGATAGCCTGTTGCTGTAACCTGAGCATAAAGAACGGCATCGGTTGTACCTTCTTTTGTTTTATTTGAAACTTCCGGAACGGTAACATTGGGTACAACAATTGGAGTCTCTACTTGTATTTTATCTATTTTTTTAGTGACAACAGGTGGATTTACATTACTATTTGACCTTACCGGAACGTACGTATACTTTAATTTTTCAACAGAAAGAAAAGCCTCTCTAAGTGCCTCGTGATAAGCGTCTTTAAAATCCTTTTCTTTGCTCGAACCTTCTTTGCTGGTAAACACGGTTCTATTATTACAATCTTTTAAAACCACAGATACTTTGGTTCTCATAAATGAAGAACTCTCTTTTACATCTGCAAATAGGGCACTACAGCGATTGCTGTTTAGATCATCGGGTAAAACCTCTGAATTTAAAAAGGCGTTGAATCCATATTTGTTAAAAAGAAATTTAGTCAACGAGCTTGTTTGATATTTATCTGCTTCTTTCAAAAAATCAAACTTATCAGATACTACAACATACTTATAACTATTAAGGCTGTTTTGTGCAAACATAAAGGTTGAAAACATCAACAATAGGATAATACTTATTTTTTTCATTTTACTCTATAATTAAATTGATTCCTGTTTAAAATGAAACATATCTCGAATCTACAATATTTGCGATTTCGAAAATATTATCAATCATTCCATACCATTGAAATTTACCAAATTTTGCCGACACTGCGAGTCCAAAATTAGATAAAGAGTAATCATCCATAGTATAGGTTACTTTGGTATGGATGTTATCTCCAAATTGCTTTTCATAAAAGGCAGTTAAACTAACCAAATCTTTTAAAGGCTTCGAAATAATATGCATTTGAGCACCCACAGTAGTGTCATAATATTGTTTATAATTATTCACAAAACAATCTTGGGTAACTTTATTTCCAAAACTATAACTAAAAGCTCCATTCCATTTAATGGGTCTCCAAGCTGAATATTTTTCGAAATTACTATCTTGCTTCACATTCTTTTTAAAATCATCCTTTAAAGTTAGCCAATAATCTTTGGGTTCTGAATTATTAACATCAATATTTACGCCATCAAAAATATAATCACCTTTATAAATAATGTTTTTAATGTTTTTTTCAAAATCAATATAGCCAATATCCAAAATACTACCAGAAATTTGGGTTTGTGGTGTAATATGATACGTAAAACCCACATCCATTCCTACTCCTCTATTGGCTCCAAAAAAAGAATTCTTAAACACTTCCTTGGACGTTATTGAAAGACTATCTGTTTTATCCTTATATAAACCACTTGTATGAATTTGAACATCCATACTGTTGATGTCATGTTGATAAATATTACCGCCTCCTTCTCTAGTTGTAAAGGTTCCTGAATTCTCCAAAGAACTAATATTCAAGCCTCCAGAATACAATTTTAATCGAGCACCCAAATTTAATTTACTGTTTAACTTATAAGAAAACCCTACATGTAAAACCCCCAATAAATCAGCTTGAGCTTTTATTTGAGAAAAGTCAAATGGTCGGTTTATATGCTTAGAATTTCCATTTAAAATTAGTTGGACTACATCTTTTGGAAAATAACCTGTAAGATCTAGTTCTTCGTAAAAACCTGCGTTCAAATAAGTTCTATCATTCAATCGATACCCAAAATTAATCACCTCTATGTTGGCAGAAATACTTAAATAATCAGTATTTCTTAACCTATTGCTAAGTTTCGTTAGCTTGTCATTAAAATTAACACCATCCTTTAAAAATAATTCTGAAAGTGATCCATCTGTAGACGCAGCACTGAATGAAATCCTCGAAAGAAAAGGCACACCTAAATGATATCTTAAATTGGTTTCAGCACCTGGGTTTAAAAGTAAAGTTTGAGGCAAATCCGCAAAACCATACAATAATTTTTCTGATTGTGACTGTACATTTAGATATCCAAAACATAGAGCAATTAAAAATAAAGTCTTTACGCGCATAACTATTCTATTTTTAAATGAAAATCTGATGAAGATTTAAAACTCAATTTTTTTTCTTGATTTATATTAATTATGGAGCCATCACTACTCGGCTTTAATTGAATATTAATTTT
>CBFHUV010000113.1:0-5483 GCA_965659055.1 Polaribacter sp. | reverse complement strand
CCAAGACTTGCCAACGGAAACTTTCGGAAAAATTTTGATCCTTTAGACACACACGGACAAGGATTTATAGAAGGAAATGCATGGAACTATGGTTTGTATGTGCCTCATCAACTTGATAAAATGGTTGCTATGATGGGAGGAACCGAGCGTTTTTCTCAGCATTTGGACTCTTTGTTTACAATGGAGTTTGAAGACAAGTATATAGAACAACATGAAGATATTACCAGAGATGGTATTATCGGAAATTATGTACACGGCAATGAGCCAGGACATCATATCCCTTATTTGTATAATTGGACAGGGAAGGAATATAAAACGCAATCACGAGTAAGAATGATTATGGATACCATGTATGGTCCAGGTGTCGAAGGCTTGTGTGGAAATGATGATGCTGGGCAAATGAGTGCTTGGTATGTGTTTAGTAGTTTGGGTTTTTATCCCGTAATTCCAGGTTCAGATCAGTATGCTTTGGGAAGTCCTTTGGTTAAAAAGGCGACTTTAAATTTAGAAAACGGAAATCAGTTAGTCATTAACACCATCAATCAATCTAAAGAGAATGTGTATGTTAAGTCGCTAAAAATCAATGGGAAATTAATAGATAGAAATTATATTTTACATAGCGAACTTATGAATGGGGGAGAATTTGTTTTCGAAATGTCAGATCAACCAAATAATTAGAATGAGGTTTTTAATCAGTGCTATTTTATTTTTATTCTTTGTTGTAGTGTCCTGCAAAAATCAAGGTCAAAAAGGGAAGACTATCCAACAACCAGAAAAGATGTTTGGGAAGAATCCAATTTCTGAGGATTGGTATGCAGATCCTGAAGGGGCAGTTTTTAACAACGAGTTTTGGATATTCCCTACCCATTCCAATGTTTATGAGAAGCAGGTATACTTCGATGCATTTTCATCAAAAGATCTAGTTACTTGGGAAAAACATTCAAAAGTTTTAGATACTTCTATGGTTTCATGGGCACTTAGAGCACTATGGGCTCCTTCTATAATTGAAAAAGATCAACGTTATTATTTGTTTTTCTCTGCAAATGACGTACAAAAACCAGGGGGTCCTTATTGGGATAAAAATGATACTAAAAATCACACAGGGGGCATTGGTGTTGCAGTTTCTGATAATCCTGGCGGCCCTTTTAAAGATTATTTAGGGAAGCCATTAATTTCAGAATTTTATAATGAAGCACAACCCATTGATCAATTTGTGTTTAAAGATTCTGATGGCACTCATTATATATTATATGGGGGATGGAGGCACTGTAATATTGGAATCTTAAAAGATGACTTTAGTGAAATTATTCCATGGGACAAGAATCAACTTTTTAAAGAAATTACGCCAAAAGGTTACGTCGAAGGTCCATTTATGTTTAAAAGAAAAGGAATCTATTACTTTATGTGGTCAGAGGGAAGCTGGGGAAATGACACTTACAAAGTTGCCTATGCCATGGCGGAGAATGTTTCAGGTCCATTTAACCGGATAGGAACAATTTTAGAATCGGATAAAGAAATTGCTACAGGGGCCGGACACAATTCTGTTATAAATATTCCAAATACCGATGAATGGATTATGGTCTATCATAGAAGACCTATTCCGAATGAAGGAAGAGATCATCGAGTAACTAGTTTAGATAAACTAGAATTTAACGAGGATGGTACCATAAAACAAGTTAAAATGACCTTTACGGGCGTTCAAAGAATAAAGCCTTTAACAAACAAAACTAAATAGAAATAAGACGAATGAAAAGAAGAAATTTTTTAAAAAATGCTTCTCTAACAGGAATTGGTTTGGCAGTTGGTTCTGCTGTTTCTTCCTGTGTAACAGAAGATAAGGAAACTAAGAAAATCACCTTGGCTACCAAACCCATTTTACCAATTGTGGTTGCTACCTGGCGTTTTCACAATGCAACCAAGGCTGCGTGGGAAGTATTGGAAAAAGGAGGAGTCTCTATTGATGCTATTGAAGCTGGCTGTAGAGTAGAAGAGGCAGACTTAAAAAACACAACCGTAGGAAATGGTGGTGCACCGGATAGAGATGGTCATGTAACCTTAGATGCGTGTATAATGAATAAAGAGGGAGGTTATGGAGCTGTGGTCTGTATGGAAAACATAGCACATCCTATTTCGGTTGCTCGTAAGGTAATGGAAGAAACACCTCATGTACTTTTAGCAGGTGCAGGAGCTGAGCAGTTTGCAGTTGAGCAAGGTTTTAAAAGAGAAAACTTATTGACAGAGAACTCTAAAAAAGCATGGTTAAAATGGAAAGAAAAATCAGAGTACAAGCCAATTATCAATATAGAAAATCATGACACGATAGGGATGCTGGCCATTGATAAGAATGGTGATATTTCAGGAGGATGCACCACTAGTGGAATGGCCTATAAAATGAGAGGTAGAGTCGGTGATTCTGCCATTATAGGATCTGGCTTGTTTATAGACAATACTGTGGGTGGGGCAACTGCAACCGGAATGGGTGAAGAGGTGCTTAAAACCGTTGGGAGTTTTTTAATCGTAGAGTTAATGCGTCAGGGTAGAACACCTCAAGAGGCCTGTGAAGAAGGGGTAAGAAGAATTATCAGCTTAAATCCAAATTACAAGAACTTTCAGGTAGGGTATGTTGCCTTAAATAAACAAGGAGAATATGGTTGCTATTGCATTCATGGTGGTTTTGGAATCAGTAAATACCAAGAAGGCAAACAAGATTATATCGAATCAGATTTTTACGATAAAAAAGAAGCTTAATGAATACAACAACCACAAACAAATCGTACAAAAGTGCATTTATATTTTTAACAACCTTATTTTTTTTATGGGGATTTATAACCGTTTTGGTAGATTCTTTAATTCCTAGATTGAAAGATGTTTTTGAAATGTCTTATGCAAAAACCGTATTAGTTCAATTTGCCTTTTTTGTTGCCTTTTTTGTCTTCTCATTACCTGCGGGCTTTATTTTGTCTAAGATTGGATATAAAAAGGGAATAATCTTGGGTTTGGTAACCATGGCAATTGGCTGTTCATTGTTTTATCCTGCAGCAGAATACAGAACTTTTCTAGTGTTTTTAATCGGATATTTTACTTTAGCAGGAGGAATCACCATATTACAAGTGGCAGCAAATCCTTTTGTGGCTTTGTTAGGAAGTGAAGCGGGTGCAAGTAGTCGTTTAAATTTATCACAAGCATTCAATTCATTAGGGACAACTATTGCGCCAGTTGTAGGGGCTTTATTTTTATTGAGTGATTCTGTAAAATCATCAGAAGATATTGCAATCTTAAGTGAGTTAGAAAAAAGCAGTTACTATGCGTCCGAAGCAGCAACAGTGCAAACACCATTTTTAATAATTTCAGGATTTATATTAGCATTGGCTGTGGCTTTCTTTTTTATAAAATTACCCACCTTAATTGAAGAAAGCCCGAAAGGGGGTTATTTTAAATTATTGAAAAATAAATTGATGTTAATGGGCGCGTTGGGAATCTTTGTGTATGTAGGAGCAGAAGTTGCTATTGGGAGCTTTTTAGTAAGCTATTTCTATGATTCTGGTTTAGCACCAATTGTTGCAGAAAACGAAACTATGATGAACATAGCAAACAGTATAGCAAGTACATTTAATAAAACATTCTCCGGGTCTGATCCAAAATCCTTGTTAGGAATTTTTGTAATTTTTTATTGGGGTGGAGCAATGATAGGACGTTTTGTTGGTGCCTATTTAACCAAAATTATGGCCCCAGGGAAAGTATTAGCCGTTTTTGCATCCTTGGCAATTGCAATGATTTTAATTTCTATTAACAGCGGTGGTTTAATAGCTATGTGGTCTATTTTAGCAGTCGGTTTATTCAATTCTATTATGTTTCCAACCATCTTTACGTTGAGTTTAGAAGGTTTGGGAGATTTAAAAGCACAAGCATCTGGGTTGTTATGTATGGCTATTGTTGGTGGAGCAATTATTCCTTTTTTCTTTGGAAGTTTGATAGATGGTTTTGGATTTAAAACAGCATTTCTATTAGCGATTGCTTGTTATGGATACATTCTGTATTTCGGAAACTTTAAAACGAAGAAAGTCTAGCGAAATTATCTGTAATTTGATATTTCGATAGTGCGATAAATGAACAACGAGGGAGCTTAAGAAATAGAACCACAGTTTATGAGATTCCGCATCACGTTCGGAATGACAATGCTTTAGTATAACTAACAAGAATATATATAAAAAAACCCGAAGCTTAGCTTCGGGTTTTTTTATATACATAATTTATTTTCTTTTCTTCTGCTGAGCTTGTTGCTCTTGCGCTTGTTTCATAGCGTCATCTAGTCGTTGTCTGAATTTTCCTTTTTTCTTTTCAGGACGCTTTTTGTTCTCTTCAATCTGAGCGTGAATTTTATCCTCGTCTATAACATAGTATTTAATTACTAACATAATGATGATCGTCAAAAGATTCGAAATGAAATAATACAAACTCAAACTACTTGCATAATTGTTAAAGAAAAACAACATCATAATAGGAGAGAAGTAAATCATTACTTTCATCATCTTTTGCATATCAGGCATCCCTTCTTGTTGAGGCGCTTGCATATTTGCTTGCTGACTTTGGTTCATTTTCATATAAACAAAGATGGCAATAGAAGCCAAAATTGGAAACAAACTAATATGGTTACCATAAAAAGGAATTTCAAAAGGTAGGATGTAGATTGCATCATAAGAGGATAAGTCAGCAGCCCACAAGAATCCTTTTTGTCTTAGTTCTATATTTGATGGAAAAAAACGGAACAAGGCAAAGAAAATAGGCATCTGCAATAAGGCTGGAATACAACCCGACAACATACTGACTCCTGCTTTTCGCTGAACGGCCATGGTTTCTTGTTGACGTTTTAAGGCGTTTTCCTTTCCTGGTAAACGATCATTGATGGCTTGCAGTTCTGGTCTAATAACCTTCATTTTAGCACTAGATACATAAGACTTATAAACCAATGGAGACATTATAATACGAATTACAATGGTCATTAAGATAATAATTAGTCCGTAATTGCTCATCCATCCACTTAAGAAATTAAAAATAGGAATGAATGCCTGTCTATTGATAAATCCAAATAAACCCCAACCTAAATCAACAATTTCACTAATATTTGTATTCTCATAGCTCTTTAAAATAGCATAATCATTCGGGCCATAGTACCAATTCATTTGGTAGTTTAATTCGCCACCTTGAAGTGCTAATGGAGCTGATAAGCCAAATTGCTTGGTGAAAGTTTCATTGGTTTCATCACCACTCATTAAGTCTTTAGTAGAAATCTGAGCCGTTGCAAAAGGTGTATTTGTCAATAAAATAGAGGAGAAAAAGTGTTGCTTAAAAGCAGCCCACTTCACTGTTTCTTCAATTTCAGTCGCATCTCTTTGGTAATAGTCAACTTCATCGGCGTTTTCAAAATAGAAGGTACTGTACATGTTTTCAGTTTTCATGCTCTTTTCATGGCGATACCCGCCCAT
>CBFHUV010000112.1:0-5659 GCA_965659055.1 Polaribacter sp. | reverse complement strand
GAGGTCATAGACAATGAAAACATTCAAGCGGGTGATGTGATTGTCGGATTGGAATCTTTTGGACAGGCTACTTATGAAACTTCGTATAACGGAGGTATGGGTTCTAATGGATTAACCTCGGCAAGACATGATGTGTTTCACAACTATTTGGCAGAAAAGTATCCAGAGAGCTTTGATGCAGCAGTACCTTCAGATTTGGTCTATTCTGGTCAGACTAAACTAACCGATAGCGTAGAAAATTCTCCAATTGATGCAGGGAAGTTGGTCTTGTCACCAACAAGAACCTACGCACCAATTATTAAAGAAATTTTATCCAAATTCATTGCAGATATCGTTCATGGAATGGTGCATTGCTCGGGTGGGGCTCAAACCAAAATTTTGCACTTTATCGATCAATTTCATATTGTAAAAGACCAGTTATTTCCGATTCCACCTTTGTTTAAATTGATTCAAGAACAATCTAAAACAGATTGGAAAGAAATGTATCAGGTATTTAACTGTGGGCATCGAATGGAGCTCTATGTTTCACCAGCCGTTGCCGAAGAAATTATTGCCATTTCAAAATCGTATAAGGTCAATGCTCAAATTATTGGTAGGGTAGAAGCATCTCCTGCTAAAAAATTGACCATTCATAGTGAGTTTGGCACTTTTGAATATTAAACCTCGGTTTTTAATTTGTCAATTTTCTGTCATTTTAAAATAACGTTGGTTAATCTGTAATTTTTTGAAACACAAAATCGATAGAAAATTGCTCAGAAGAAACCTGTGCTTTTAACTGCTTGTTTGCTATCCAATACAGAATCTTTTTAGGAAATTCATTGGCTGGGTTTTCGCAAACAAAAGAAGTATCGTTTTGTTGGGTAAATTTAAAAAAGGTAGGCGTTTCATTCATCCCAGTCACTTGTAAAAACAAGGTGTCTCTTAGGTTCACAACACTTAAGATTTTTTTAAAAACGGTATCTTTCTCTTGAAGACTAAACCCTAAACCAGTATAGTCATCTTGCCAAAACTCATAGGTTTTCGTCCCATCTTTGTCATTAATTCTTTCCCAAGAACCTTTGATCCAGGACGGCATGGTATCCGTTTTATTTGGAGTATATGAAAAAATGATCACACAACAAAATAGGAAGCCCAATAGACGCATAATAGAACAGTTTTTCAAAGATACATCAAATGTATTTTTGTTGCAATCCGATAAAATATTGTAAATTCGCAGCCGAAGAAAAGATGTTACAATGTTAGAAAAACTACAAATTGTTAAGCAACGTTATGATGAGGTATCTGATTTGATTATCCAACCGGATGTCATTTCTGATCAAAAACGTTATGTGCAATTAAGTAAAGAATATAAAGATTTAGGTACGGTTATCGGGAAAACCAGAGAGTATGAAACTCTTTTGAATACCATAGAGGAAGCCAAAGAAATTATAGCCGATGGTTCAGATAAAGAAATGTCCGAAATGGCCAAAGGCGAAATGGATGAAGCGCAAGCTGCCATTCCAAAACTAGAAGAAGAAATTAAATTCTTATTAATTCCAAAGGACCCTGAAGACTCTAAAAATGCCGTAGTCGAACTGCGTGCAGGTACAGGAGGTGATGAAGCAAGTATTTTTGCAGGAGATTTGTTTCGGATGTATTCAAAATACTGTGAGAGCAGAGGTTGGACCGTTTCTACTGTCGATTTTAGCGAAGGAACCAATGGAGGATTCAAGGAGATTCAGTTTGAGGTAATCGGAGATGATGTGTATGGTACCTTGAAGTTCGAAGCAGGAGTGCACCGAGTGCAGCGAGTTCCGCAAACAGAAACACAAGGAAGAGTGCATACATCAGCAGCAACAGTCATGGTTTTTCCAGAGGCTGAAGAGTTTGATGTAGAGATCAATCCAAAGGATGTTCGTATTGATTTTTTCTGTTCTTCTGGACCAGGAGGTCAATCGGTGAACACCACCTATTCTGCGGTACGTTTAACGCATATTCCAACAGGTTTAGTGGCACAGTGTCAAGATCAGAAATCACAGCACAAGAACAAGGAAAAAGCCTTTAAAGTGTTGCGTTCTCGTCTGTATGATATGGAGCTTGCTAAAAAGCAAGAGGCAGATGCATTAAAAAGAGGTTCGATGGTTTCTAGTGGTGACCGTAGTGCAAAAATTAGAACCTATAACTATCCACAAGGGCGCGTTACCGATCATAGAATTGGATTGACTTTATATGATTTGGGTAATATTGTTAATGGAGATATTCATAGGATTATTGAAGAATTGAAACTGGCAGAGAACACCCATAAATTAAAGAATTTAGGAGAAGCCATTTAAGAGGCTACTTTACAACATAAAAAAACCGATTCAATCTGAATCGGTTTTTTTTATGCTTTTGTTACCCTGAACTAGCTAGTTCTATTCTTATTAATTTCGTCTTGTAGACTTCGTCTTAGTTTTTGTTCTTTTTCTAAAGCTTTCTTTCTGAAAATTTCAAACTCATTTTCTACATCTTCCAAATCTACTATGGCTTTTTGGGTAATGATGTTTGAGTTGTTAAATTTAAATACAAAATACGACACCAAAATAAGTAGTAAAAGAATAATACCAAACAGTAAGGTATTGTATAGTGTTTTTTGAACCATCCAACCGAAAAGAGAAATGCTGTCTTCTTTGGCTTTGGTTGCCGTTAAGGTTTTAAGCGTTTCTTCTTTTTCTTTTTCTAGACTACTTATTGTTTGTCTTTGACTGCTTATTAAGCTGTTCTTTTCACCCAAAAGTGTATTAAAACTCTTAACTGAGTCTAGTACATTGGCATGAAAAGTAGTAAGTTTTTCTTTGAGAACTACTTTGTATTCTAGATAACTGCTAGAGGTCTTATAAAGTTTCTTAAATTGATTATCTAGACTGTTATTAATGCTGTCATTGGTCTGTTGACTAAACGCAACTGTGGAGAGCAATAAACTTAAAATTAAGGTATAAATTTTCATATGATATTTTATTAGGGTGGGAGTACAAGATAGTAAAGAAACAAAAAAAACCCAAACATATGTCGTTTGGGTTTCTATATAAGCAAGAATTATTAAATTATTTTACTTTCTCTACAATTGCCTTAAAAGCTTCTGGGTTGTTCATTGCTAAATCGGCTAATACCTTACGGTTTAATTCGATGTTGTTAGCTTTTACTTTTCCCATAAACTGAGAGTAAGACATTCCGTATTCTCTAGCACCAGCGTTGATACGTTGGATCCATAATGCGCGGAAGTTTCTCTTATTGTTTTTACGGTCTCTATAAGCATATGTCATTGCTTTTTCTACCGCGTTTTTTGCTACTGTGTAAACGTTTTTTCTACGTCCAAAGTAACCCTTTGCTGCCTTCAAGATTTTTTTTCTTCTATTTCTTGAAGCTACTGAATTTACTGATCTTGGCATAATTCAAATTGTTTTTTTGTAGTAAGGCGGTTTTTGTTATTCCCTTAGGTTTGTGCTATTCGTCTTTTCAGACTTAACTCAAAACTTAAAATTCATAACTCAAAACTCTTTTGTGCCCACTTCATGGTTTATAATAAAATTACCTTTAATTGACTTATTTTAAGTTCAATTGTTGCTTGATGTTCGCTTCATCAGATTTGTGTACTAATGTAGCGTGCGTCAATTTAAGCTTACGTTTTTTAGACTTCTTTGTTAAGATGTGACTTTTAAAAGCGTGCTTTCTCTTTAATTTCCCAGAACCTGTAAGCTTAAAACGCTTTTTGGCACTAGATTTGGTTTTCATTTTAGGCATTTCTCCTTCGTTTTTATCTTGCTTATTACTATCCTCCCCCAACCCCTCCAAAGGAGGGGAGTGAGAACTTTTTTTAATATTTATCAAGGTTCTAGTGCTAAATATGTTTCACTATATTAACCTTTTATATTGTTTTTGATACCCCTCTAATTTCCTCCATTTGGGAGGGCTAGGGTGGGATTTATTTTCCTACCTTTTTAGGAGCGATGTACATAATCATTCGCTTTCCTTCTAATTTAGGTAGTTGTTCTACTTTACCATATTCTTCTAGCTCTTGGGCTAATTTTAATAATAAAATTTGACCTTGCTCTTTAAAGATGATTGATCGACCTTTAAAAAACACAAAAGCTTTTAATTTAGCTCCGTCTTGTAAAAACTTTACGGCATGCTTCTTTTTAAATTCGTAATCGTGCTCATCTGTCTGAGGACCAAATCGAATTTCTTTAACAGTTACCTTAGTCGCTTTCGCTTTTAAAACTTTTTCGCGTTTCTTTTGTTCGTATAGAAACTTCTTGTAATCAATAATTTTACAAACTGGAGGTACCGCTTTAGGCGATATCTCTACCAAGTCCAACTCTAACTCCTCCGCCAAAGATCTGGCTTGGGCTATAGTATATACTCCAACTTCTACATTATCTCCTACTAAACGTACTTCATCTACAAATTTAATCTTATGATTAATTCTATGTAGATCTTCTTTGATTACTCTTAAAGGTCTTCTTGGTTTATTTCTACGTATTGCTATGGCTAAAAATTTTAAATTATTACTTAAATGGTTTTACTGTTTTTTCTATTTCTGCTTGAATATAAGAGATAAACTCTTCTATTTTAAATGTTCCTAGGTCCCCTTCTCCATGTTTTCTTACTGAAACTGTTCCTTCTGCTTCCTCTTTTTCTCCTACAATAATCATGTAAGGAATCTTGCTCACTTCTGCATCTCGTATCTTTCTCCCAGTTTTCTCACTTCTATCATCTACGAGGGCGCGAATTTCGGAATTTTCTAGCAATTCTAAAACTTTTTCTGAATATTTCTGATATTTATCACTGATAGGCAATAAGATAACTTGATCTGGGGTTAACCAAAGCGGGAAATTTCCTGCTGTATGTTCTAGTAGCACTGCAATAAATCGTTCCATAGATCCAAAAGGGGCTCTATGTATCATGACAGGTCTGTGCATTTGATTGTCGGCACCTTTATAGGTTAAATCAAAACGTTTTGGTAAATTGTAGTCTACCTGGATGGTTCCAAGCTGCCAACTTCTGCCCAAAGCGTCTTTTACCATAAAGTCTAATTTAGGCCCGTAAAAGGCAGCTTCTCCTTGCTCAATAACAAAATCTAAACCTTTGTCTGTTGCAGCATTAATAATGGCTTGCTCTGCCAGTTCCCATGTGTCAACATCACCAATATACTTATCTAAGTTGTCCATGTCTCTTACAGATACTTGAGCGGTAAAATTCTCAAAACCTAAAGAGCCAAATACATACAAGACCAAATCAATAACCTCTTTGAATTCTTGATCTAATTGTTCTGGGGTACAAAAGATATGTGCATCATCCTGTGTAAAACCTCGAACCCGTGTTAATCCGTGAAGTTCTCCACTTTGTTCATAACGATATACCGTACCAAATTCTGCAAAACGTTTTGGTAAGTCTTTATACGAATGTGGTTTAAAGTTATATACCTCACAATGATGAGGGCAGTTCATGGGTTTTAATAGAAATTCTTCGTCCATTTTAGGAGTTTTGATGGCTTGAAAGCTATCTGCTCCGTATTTTTCATAATGTCCAGAAGTAATGTATAATTCTTTTTGTCCGATATGTGGTGTCATCACCATTTCATAACCGGCTTTCTTTTGTGCTTTCTTTAAAAAATCTTCCAAACGACCTCTTAAAGCAGCTC
>CBFHUV010000111.1:0-5672 GCA_965659055.1 Polaribacter sp. | reverse complement strand
TGGGGTTTTTTACTGGGAATGACTTGAAAGGACAAAGCTTAGAGAGTTTAACCCGTCTTTTTGGAAAGTCAGGAGCTCACTACTACCATATTGTTAGAGGGATTCACAACAGTGAGGTAAAACCCGATAGAGTTAGGAAATCAATAGCAGCTGAAAGAACCTTTGATGAAAATATTTCTTCTGAAATTTACCTATTGGAACGCCTTGAAAAAATTGGTGTGGAGCTTGAAAAAAGAATGCAATCGTCAAAAACAAAAGGAAAAACCATTACTTTAAAAATCAAATACAGTGATTTTACCCAGCAAACCAGAAGTAAAACAGCCGCTGAATTTATGCAAACTCAAGATGAATTTATGCCTTTGGTGAAAGAATTGCTCTTTCAAGAAAAATTATCCAATTCTGTTCGTTTGTTAGGCATTTCTTTTGCTAATTTAGATACCGAAAAGAAAGATCCTTTTTGGGTACAACTTCAATTTGATTTTTAATGATACAGATAAAGCGAACCAACTCTAAAGACAAAGCCTTTGTTAGCTTGGTAAAAGATTTAGATGCCTATTTAAAAGTAATGGATGGTGAAGAACATTCGTTTTATAATCAGTTTAATGGAATTGCTGTATTGGATCAGGTCGTTGTTGCTTATGAAGGAGATGTTCCGGTTGGCTGTGGGGCGATAAAAAAATATGACAGTAGCTCCATGGAGGTTAAAAGAATGTTTGTTTTACCTCAGCATCGAGGAAAAGGGATTGCTAAGAAAATCTTAGAGGCTTTAGAAAGATGGTCTTTTGAGCTGGGTTATAAAAAATGTGTTCTAGAGACGGGAAAACGACAAAAAGAGGCTGTTCTGCTCTATAAAGCAGCAAATTATGTTAAAACCCCTAATTATGGGCCTTATGTACAAATGGAAAACAGTATTTGTTTTGAAAAAGAGTTAAATGAATTTTAGTTATTGGGAATATAAAGAGTGGTTTTCTAATGTCGATTTTACGATTATTGGAAGTGGGATTGTAGGTTTAAACTGCGCCCTGCATTTGCGAAGCAAACATCCAAAGGCAAAGATTTTAATTTTAGAAAAAGGAATGCTTCCTCAAGGAGCCAGCACTAAAAACGCTGGATTTGCTTGTTTTGGAAGTTTGTCAGAGCTTATAGAAGACCTTAAAACTCATACTGAGCAAGAAGTGATTGAATTGGTTCAAAAACGCTGGAACGGTTTACAGTTATTGCGCAAAAACCTGGGAGATTCTACTATTAATTACCAACAAAACAAAGGCTATGAGCTTTTTCAAGAGGACTCATTTTATGAGAGCTGTATTGCTCAAAAGGACACAATAAATCAATTATTATACCCGATATTTAACCAAGATGTATTTACTGAAAGCGCCAATTTATTTCAGTTTAAGAATATTCAAAACAACTATATCGTCAATGAATTGGAAGGTCAAATAGACACGGGCAAGATGATGATTGCCTTATTAAAAAAAGCTGCGAAAGCGGGTATACAAATAATAAATAATATAGAGGTTTTAGGTTTTGAGGATCAAGGATCTCAAGTTGAAATTCAGACCAAAGAACTGAGTTTTACAACGCAAAATCTATGCATAAGTACCAATGGTTTTGCTCAGCAACTCATTCAAGAAAACGTGGTTCCTGCGAGGGCTCAAGTTTTGGTAACCAAACCCATTAAAAACCTACATATAAAAGGGACTTTTCATCTAGATAAGGGCTATTACTATTTTAGAAATATAGATGATAGAATCTTATTAGGAGGCGGTAGAAATTTAGATTTTAAAGCAGAAGAAACGACAGAGTTTGGTCAAACTGCATTGATACAAAAACGTTTGGAGGAATTACTCAAAACAGTAATTCTACCGAATGCTGATTTCGAAATAGAAAGACGTTGGAGCGGTATCATGGGGGTTGGCAGTCAAAAAAATACCATTGTTAAAGCACTGTCTTCTCGAGTTTTTTGCGGAGTTCGATTGGGAGGTATGGGAGTTGCCATCGGAAGTTTAGTCGGTAAAGAATTAGCGGATTTAATAGAATAAAAAATGAAAGAATCCACCAGAAATATAGATGTTATTATAGTTGGTGGAGGCTTAGCGGGTTTGTGCAATGCGATTCACCTATCCAAGCATGGAAAAAATGTTGTTCTTATTGAAAAAAACAGCTATCCGAAGCACAAGGTTTGTGGCGAATATATTTCCAATGAAATTCTGCCCTATTTAAACTTTTTGGGTATTGACCCTTTTGATTTTGGTGCTGTATCCATTAAAAATTTTCAATTATCTACTGCAAAGAGCAAGCTTATTTCTGCCTCGTTACCATTAGGAGGTTTTGGTATTTCTCGCTATCAACTAGACTTTATCTTAGCTGAAAAAGCGAAAGAGAATGGGGTTTCCATTATACAAGACACCGTTGTCAATGTAAATTTTATAAAGGATGAATTTATCATTGAAACGAAGGAAAATCAATATTTTACAGCAAAAGTAGCCATTGGTGCATTTGGCAAACGTTCATTATTGGATGTAAAAATGCAGCGGAAGTTTATTCAAAAAAAATCTCAGTATCTCGCAGTAAAAACCCATGTAAAAGTTCATTTTAGGGAAGATTTGGTGGCATTGCACAATTTTAATGGGGGTTATTGTGGGGTTTCAAAAGTTGAAAATGACAGAGTGAACCTGTGTTATATTACTAGCTTTAAGTCCTTTAAAAAATATAAAAATGTGGATGATTTTCAGGAACAAGTGGTCTTTAAAAACACCTATTTAAAAGCCATATTTCAAAATTCAGAGGCTTTATTTGAGAAGCCCTTAACCATAAGTCAAATTTCTTTTGAAACTAAAAGCCCAATAGAGAACCATTTACTCATGTCTGGAGATGCTGCCGGCATGATCCATCCTTTATGTGGAAACGGAATGAGTATGGCTATTCAGAGCGCCCATATTGCGGCTCCATTAGTTTTAGATTTCTTAGATGGAAAAATTAAAGAGAGAAATGAACTTGAAAAGAGGTATCTTAGACAATGGAATAAAAAATTTAGAAACCGTTTGCGGGCGGGTCATTTTATTGCATGGCTATTTCGAAACATTTGGTTGTCTGGAGTTTTGCTTGAACTATTAAAAAGAGCTCCATTTTTATTGCCAATGATTATTAAACAGACCCACGGGAAATTAATGAAGCTATAATGGAATTCTTTATCAATACGCAAATCAGAACCGATAAAGAAGAATTGATGGATGATTTTTCTATCGGAGGAGAACTTTTAAAAGACACTTTAAATAAATTAGAAAAAATTAATCGTTGGTTGGGTGGTAATCGCGTTAGCATCAACGCCTTAAAATTTATTTTAAAAGATCATCCAAAAGAAATAGAACTAAAGATTGTAGACATCGGCTGTGGTCATGGAGACATTTTAAGAGATGTGGCCAAATTTGGAAGGGAAAAAGGCTATTCAATGAAGCTAATCGGCATTGATGCGAACCCTTCAGCAATTAACTATGCCAATGAACTCTCCTTGCAATATCCAGAAGTAAGCTTTGTTTCTGAAGATATATTTTCGGAAAACTTTAAAAAACGAGAGTTCGATATTGTAATGTCAACGCTTTTTTTGCATCATTTTAAAGAAGAACAGTTGGTGTCTTTTTTAAGAAACACATTAGATCAGACAAAAATAGGCATCGTGGTTAATGATTTGCACCGGCACAGGTTGGCCTATTACTTATTTATGTTGCTTTCTGTTTTTATAAAGAATAAAATGATTGTGAATGATGGTTTGATTTCTGTTTTGCGCGGTTTTAAACGAAAGGATTTAATACGAATTTCCCAAAAATTGAAAGTACAGCCTCAAATCACTTGGAAATGGGCTTTTCGATATCAATGGATAATTAAAAAATAAGATGGAAGTAAAAATAATTTCTGTAGCGAAACAATTACCTACCTATTATCGGGAAACCAAGGATATAATTCCTTTTGTAAAATTATGGATGCAAGATCAAGAAGAGCGATTTCAGCGAAAAGTGATTAAGCTTTTTGAAGGAGCAGGAGTTGATAAACGCTATTCAATTATGTCTCCAGAAGAGGTTTTTACAGCTACATCTTTCGAGGAAAAGAACAACATTTATGCTAGAGAAGTCGTAAAACTAGCAGAAAAATCTTTGCAAAAATCTTTAGTGAAGGCCAACTTAAAAGCGAAAGACATTGATTATATCATTACGGTTAGTTGTACCGGAATCATGATTCCGTCTATGGATGCTTATTTGATAAATTCACTTCAAATGAAACAAGACATTGTTCGTTTACCGGTTACTGAAATGGGTTGTGCAGCGGGTGTCTCAGGAATTATTTATGCAAAGAATTTTTTAAAAGCGAATCCTAATAAAAGAGCAGTAGTCATTGCAGTCGAGGCTCCTACAGCAACTTTTCAACTAAGCGATTATAGCATGACTAACATTGTAAGTGCTGCTATTTTTGGAGATGGGGCGTCGAGCGTAATTCTCTCTTCCTATCTTGAAGATGAGGGGCCAAAAATTGTAGATGAGGCCATGTATCATTTTTACGACGCCACCTCAATGATGGGTTTTAACTTGGTTAATACAGGGTTGCAAATGATTTTAGATAAGGAGGTTCCTCAAAAAATCGCTGACCATTTCCCAATGATAATTAACCCATTTTTAGAAAGAAATGAGTTAAAGATTGAAGATATTCATCATTTAATATTTCATCCAGGCGGGAAAAAAATTGTGCAAACGGTAGAAGATTTGTTTGGGGTTTTAGGGAAAAACATTGATGACACAAAAGAGGTTTTGCGTATGTATGGCAATATGTCTAGCGCAACCGTTTTGTATGTACTAGAGCGGTTTATGGATCGTAACCCAGCAAAAGGAGAAAAGGCCTTGATGTTGAGTTTTGGCCCCGGTTTTTCAGCACAAAGAATTTTGTTAGAATGGTAAAAAAGTCAAAATATGGACTATGAAGATATCATAAAAAAATTGCCTTATACCCAACCCTTTTTGTTTGTCGATGAACTTTTAGAGGTATCTGAAAAAGGCTGCACAGGAACGTATACCTATAGGGCAAACGAATTTTTCTATAAGGGGCATTTTAAAGATAATCCGATAACTCCAGGGGTTATTTTAACAGAAACTATGGCCCAAATTGGATTGGTATGTTTGGGGGTTTATTTATTAAAAGAAGAACTTTTAAAAGGAGGAATGCCTCAAATAGCTCTAAGCTCAAATCAAATGGATTTTTATCTACCGGTTTATCCAGAGGAAAAAGTAACTGTAATTTCTGAGAAAGAATATTTTAGATTTAACAAGTTAAAATGCCATATAAAAATGTTGAATAGCAATCAAGAGTTGGTTTGCAAGGGAGTTATTTCTGGAATGATTATTACAAAATAATAATGAGTTCAGCCAACATAAGAAATAGAGTTGTCATTACGGGTATGGGTGTGGTTGCACCCAATGGAGCTGGTTTGGCCTCTTTTACGGATTCTATAAAAAAAGGAGTCTCGGGAATTCGCTTTTTTCAAGAGTTAGAAGACAAAGGGTTTTCTTGCTGTATTGGCGGTATTCCAGAGGTTTCTGAGGAGAAAAAAGCAGAATATTTAAGTCCATTACAACTCCGAGGATTTAATAGCACCTCCATTTTATATGGATGTATGGCCGGGATAG
>CBFHUV010000110.1:0-6073 GCA_965659055.1 Polaribacter sp. | reverse complement strand
GAAAAGCCAAGTGATTTAGAAAATTTTGTTATTAAAACAGAAAACAACAATCCTATTTATTTAAAGAATGTGGCACAAGTATTCTTTAAAGACAAGGATAAAACTACCTATGCCAGAGAGCAAGGAAAGAGTGTTGTGATGCTAGACGTTAAGAAACGAACTGGTAAAAACATGGTTGAAGCTGCAGAAAAAATACGTCATATCGTAAAAGATGCCCATCAAAACGTTTTTCCATCAGATGTTTCACTAACCATTTCTAATGATCAATCATCAGTAACCATTGGTCAAGTAGATGATTTGGTAAACAATATCATTTTTGGGATTATATTGGTGGTTACAGTATTGATGTTCTTTTTAGGATTTAAGAATGCCCTTTTTGTTGGTTTTGCCATTCCTATGTCTATGTTTTTGTCTTTGATGATCTTAGACCTATTGGGCTATACCATGAACACCATGATTCTTTTTGGATTAATTATGGGATTGGGAATGCTGGTCGACAACGGAATTGTGGTCGTAGAAAATGTGTATCGATTGATGGATGAAGAAGGCATGAGCCGCAAGGAAGCTGCTAAAAAAGGTATTGGAGAGATTGCTTTTCCGATTATCATTTCTACTGCAACCACAGTAGCCGCGTTTATACCGCTTGGCCTATGGCCTGGGGTTATGGGACAATTTATGGTGTATTTTCCAATTACCTTATCGGTGGTGTTGGGTTCATCATTATTTGTGGCCATTTTCTTTAACTCGGTATTGGTATCTCAGTTTATGACGGTAGAGGATAAAAACATGCCTTTAAAACGCATCATAACCATATCCGCTATCATGGTTGGACTAGGCTTGCTTATTTTTGCTGTTGGAGGTGAATACAGAGCTATGGGGTCCTTATTAGTCTTTATGGCCATCATGTTATGGGTGTATCGATTGGGATTGCGAAAAATGGCGAACAGATTTCAAACCAAAACTTTGGTGAAGCTTGAAAACTTTTATGAAAGAAGCCTTAAAACTGCTTTAAGAGGGAAAACAGCTTATGTGCTTATTTTTTCTGCCTTTGTTTTATTGGTGGTTGCCTTTGGGGCCTTCGGAGCTTCTGTAGCCTCGCAAAGAACAAAAATTGAGTTCTTCCCAGACAATAAGCCCAACCAAATTGTAGTGTATATTGAATATCCTGAAGGAACAGACATTGAAAAAACCAATGCCATTACCAAGGAAATTGAGAACAAGGTTTTTGGAGTAATCAATGCCCCGATGTACATGGATGGCACTTATAACTTTATGGTAGAAAGCATTGTTTCTCAAGTAGGAGAAGGAGCAGGAAACCCTCAAACAGATGGTGGTTCTGCAGCAGAAATGCCGCATAAAGGAAAAATTACTGCATCTATGCGAGAGTACAAATACAGAAGAGGTGAAGATAGTGAATTGTTAAGACAAAAGGTTCAAAAAGCCTTGGTAGGAATTTTTCCAGGGGTCCTAATTTCTGTGGAAAAAGATGCGAATGGTCCGCCTGCTGGTGCGCCAATCAACATAGAACTAGAAGGTGAAGATTATGGAGAGCTGATTAAAACGGCTCAGAAAATGCGTGATTTTATCAACACGAGAAGCATTGCAGGGATTGATGAATTAAAGATTGATGTAAACAAAGACAAGCCAGGAATGCAGGTCATTGTCGACAGGAAGAAAGCAGGAGAGCTCGGAGTTGGAATGGTTCAGGTAGGACAACAATTGCGAAACTCAATTTTTGGTTCAAAAGCAGGAGTGTATAAAGAAAATGGAGAAGATTATGATATCTATGTCCGATTTAATGAAGAAAATAGATACAATAAGAGTGCTATTTTTAATCAAAAAATCACCTTTAGAGATCAGGCTTCGGGAAAAGTGAAAGAGATTCCTGTTTCTGCGGTGGCATCACAGAGCAATAGTTCTGGTTTTAGTGCCATTAAACACAAAAACGTAAAACGTGTGGTGACGGTATATTCTGCTTTATCCCCAGGCTATACTGATGCCGGTGCTATTGTTACTCAGATTCAAGACGAAATGAGAAGCTTTAGAGCGTTGCCAAAGGGAATTAAAATAGATTATACTGGGCAAATTGAAGAGCAAAACAAGCAAATGGCCTTTTTAATGGGTGCCTTTTTTACAGGCTTGGCTTTAATTTTCTTTATCCTAATTTTCCAATTCAACTCAATTTCTAAACCGACCATTATTATGTTGGCTATCTTTTTAAGTTTAATTGGAGTGTTTGGAGGAATCGTGATCACCGGAAGTTCGTTCGTAATTATGATGACTATGATGGGGATTATTTCCTTGGCTGGGATTGTGGTAAACAACGGAGTGGTGCTGTTGGATTATGCCCAATTACTTATTGATCGGAAGAAAGCAACTTTGGGCTTGGATGATCATGAGTATTTAGAAACAAATGATTTATTTGATAGTATTGTCACAGCAGGGAAAGCACGTTTAAGACCGGTATTGCTAACGGCCATCACCACCATTTTAGGTTTGATCCCTTTAGCAATTGGGTTGAACATTAACTTCTTCTCTTTGTTTAAAGATTTTGATCCGAACATTTATATGGGAGGAGACAACGTAATCTTTTGGGGACCTCTGGCTTGGACTGTAATTTACGGATTGTTTATAGCAACCTTTTTAACCTTAATTGTAGTGCCTATCTTATTTTTCTTGGTGACTAAATTTAAGATGTGGTTGCGTTTAAAAACAGCCTCTTAAAATAAACTTTTGACAATAAAAAAGCTGGGCCTAAGTGTTCAGCTTTTTTTATTTGTTGTATTTTCGTTTGTGCGAAAGCCTTTTGCAATGAATGAAAAAAAATACTTTTCGGTAGAAGACATTAAAAGAAAAATGGAGCGCTATTGCGTCTATCAAGATCGCTGTCATCAAGAAATAGAAAAAAAGTTAAAGGAGTTTACACTCATTCCAGAAGCGAGAGATCAAATCATTTTACATTTGTTAGAACATAACTTTTTAAACGAAGAACGATTTTCTAAAAGTTATGCTAGAGGGAAATTTAATATTAAAAAATGGGGTAAAAATAAAATCATAAACGAATTAAAAATCCGAGACATTTCTGCCTATAATATTAAAACAGCACTCAAAGAAATTGATGAAGAACAGTATTTAAAAACTGTGCATGAAGTTGCAGAAAAGCGAAATGCCTTGCTTACAGAAACCAATCCCTTTGCTCGTAAAAAAAAGCTTGTTGATTTTTTACTGCGAAAAGGCTATGAGTTTGATTTGATATTTAAGGTTACTGATACGCTTTTAAATGGCAAATAAATTAAGGTCTCTCTTTTATATAAGGATTTAGCCTTCTGTTTCAATTTCTTGGTCGATGCGAAGTTTGGTATATACCGCATTTATTTTGGAGTTGGTCGCAGAAAAGGCATCCATTATTTTGTCTACCTGCTCATTAACTTCATCTGCACTCAGTGACCCAGAAATATAGGTCATATCTTTTAATCGTAATATTTCATTTTCTAAAACATCAATTCGAGTTTTGAATGAGAGTGTTATTAAGGGTTCTGGTTTCGTAACACTTTTGAAGATTTTTACCAGTCCAGCCAATTCTAGCGCGTTGTTTAAAGCCTCATTGGCAGATATTACACTGAACTCTTTTAGTTTTTGTTCCAGCTCTGTGTAGGCTTTCCAATTTTTGATTTTATTTTGAATCTGTTTTTCTAATGGAACCGCCAACACATGTTTTTGAACCACAGACATAGCGGCAGGCTTATGCCCCTCTTTTTTTCGTTGGGTATTTTCTTTACAAGCGCAAAAACAAAGTACCAATATGAAGACTATTTTTTTCATTTTACAGGCATACATTAAAAGCTTAAAAGTACGTTTTTTCTATGAAGTTTCCCTAATTTTCTGCTCAATTAGGAATGGAGGATGAAATGCTTAAAAAATAATTGATTACTATTTATTGGGATTATTTTTTGCGAATACTTAAATTAAGTACCTTTGTTTCTATTAATTTTTTGAATTTCATAAATTATGAGTGACACCATTTTAATTATCGGTGCCTGTGGGCAAATTGGTACAGAATTGACCCAGAAATTAAGAGAAATCTACGGAAATCAACAGGTTATTGCAACAGATATTAGAGAGGGAAATGAGGATCTGCTCAATGCTGGACCTTTTGAAATTTTAAACGCAACCGATAAACAAGGAATTCTAGACGTGGTCCAGAAATACCAGGTTACTCAAGTATATTTAATGGCTGCTATGCTTTCTGCAACTGCCGAAAAAATGCCTCAAAAAGCATGGGAGCTCAATATGAACTCTTTGTTAGCTGTTTTAGAATTAGCCAAAGAAAAACATATTAAGCAGGTGTATTGGCCAAGCTCAATTGCAGCTTTTGGGCCTACATCTCCTAAAATTAATACCCCACAAAAAACGGTAATGGAGCCAAGTACCGTCTATGGGATTAGCAAATTAGCTGGAGAGCACTGGTGTAATTATTACCATGAAAAATTTGGGGTGGATGTAAGAAGTTTGCGCTACCCAGGAATCATTAGTTGGAAAACCAAACCAGGAGGAGGCACTACAGATTACGCAGTAGATATTTACTTTAAAGCAATTGAGGAGGAAAAATATGAGTGTTTTTTAAGTGAAGATACTTGTTTGCCAATGATGTATATGCAAGATGCTATTGCGGCTACTGTTCAAATTATGCAAGCCGATGCTTCCACAATTAAAACAAGAACTAGCTATAATTTGGCAGCCATGAGTTTTACTCCTAAAGAGGTTGCAGGTGCTATCCAAAAACAGATTCCAAACTTTAGCATAACTTATAAAGAAGACTTTAGACAGCAAATAGCAGACAGTTGGCCGCAAGTAATCGATGATAGTGAAGCGCGCAAAGACTGGGGCTGGGAACATAAGTTTAACCTAGAGGCTATGACCAAAGATATGTTAGAAAATTTAAGTGAACTAAATTCAATATAAAAAGTAAAGCCTCATAATTTTATTATGAGGCTTTTTTTATTGACAATTGTCATAGTTTTAGTACTTGTTTCGCTCTAATTTTACTGCAATAGATGGATGTAAGTTTAGCTATTTGTGTCGTCTAATAAAGTAAATAGATTTATAATGAAACAGTTGTTTAAAAAGAGTTTGGAAAAGAGTATCAGTTATACTGACTATCGAAAATTGGTATCAAACTTATTGGAAAAAGGAAAATCTACAGGTACAATGCAATCAGAAGAATTGCTAAACTACAGCAAATTGAATGTTGCTAGAATGCATCGCTTGGATTTAAAAACAATACTTACTGATGAAACAATTAGTGCCTTAAAAGCAGTTAATAGACCACAAACCTGGTTGGTCATTACAGAAGGTTGGTGTGGTGATGCTGCTCAAATTTTGCCAGTCTTAAATACGATGAGTTTGGTGAATGAGCATATTGATTTTAGAATTGTTCTAAGGGATGAGAACCCAGAACTCATGTCACAATTTTTAACCAATGGATCCATGTCAATACCAATTTTACTTCTGCTAAATGATGCCTATGAATTGATGGGTTCTTGGGGACCAAGACCGAGTATTGCAACACAAATGGTGCAGGATTACAAGGCCACTCATGGCGGTTTAGATGCAGAATTTAAAAAAGAACTCCAAGTTTGGTATAATAAAGACAAAGGACAGTCGATTCAGAAAGACCTAATTGGATTAATTGACTAAGCGCTTCGTTTCTTTTCACTTAGTCCATAAGCTATTATATTTTTACGGAAGGACTATTAGATTGTACTATCTTTGCGTAAAACAAGGAACCTGATGTTTGTAAACTACGATGAAATCTCTGAAACAGCTAAAGTATGGGTGTATCCATCAAGCCGAAAATTTTACCCAAATGAATTGGGGAAAATAGAAGAGAAAATAGAAGAGTTTTTAGTAGGATGGAAGTCAGATGATGACGCTTTTAAGGCTTCTTATCAATTTTTATATCAGCGCTTTATTATCCTAGTTGCCGAACATGATACTACTGCTTTAAAAGTGCAGGACATCGATACTTCTGTGGCTTTTATTATCGGCTTACAAGAAGAATTTGATGTAGTAC
>CBFHUV010000109.1:0-6120 GCA_965659055.1 Polaribacter sp. | reverse complement strand
TAAAAATTATTTATCATTATTTTAAATGATATAAATCCCTTTAATATCAAGCAATATAGCCTTAAATCTTTAATTATAAAAATAAATTAAACGTTAAATAAATTAAAAATATAGTACTTTGTTTTGCATAGTACCATTTTTTATATATATATTTGCATAGTCAAGTAGTATATAAAAATAATATCATGAATAAAAATAACGAAAACACCAACGCCTTTTTAATCCACATTTCTGCTTTTGCTGGATATTTTTTTCCATTAGGAAGCATTATAGCTCCGCTTGTATTGTGGCAAACTCAAAAAGATAAAAGCCAATTTTTAGATGATCAAGGAAAAGAAGCTGTTAATTTTAACATCAGCTATGTGTTGTATACCTTTATTTTAGGTATCTCAATTATTCCATTTGCCTTTAGACCTTTGTTTAATCATTTTCGTCATTACAACGATTTTGATTTTGACTTCAGTTTTAATGGAGGAAACTTCTTCGGCATATTTGGTATTGCTTCTGTAATAACATTAATCGGTTTTATAAAAGTCATCCTAATCATCTTGGCAGCATTAAAGTCAAAAGAAGGAGAAAACTATAAATACCCTTTAACCATAAAATTTATTAAATAACCCTAACAAAAACTCTTTATATGAAGATTGAAAATACAAAAGCACAGATGCGTAAAGGAGTTTTGGAATACTGTATACTTTCCATTTTACAGCATGGAGATGCATACACCTCTGAAATATTAGAAACTTTAAAAGGCTCAGAAATGATTGTCGTAGAAGGGACTATTTATCCTTTATTAACCCGCTTAAAAAACGCAGGTCTTTTAAGCTATCGCTGGGAAGAGTCTACCTCTGGCCCACCAAGAAAGTATTATGTAATTACAGAAAACGGCGCACTATTTACCAAGGAGCTCAATACGACTTGGCAAAATTTAGTCACTGCAGTAAACCAAATAACAACTAAAAAAGCAAACCATGAATAAGACTATTAATATCAACCTAGGAGGATTCTTTTTCCATATCGATGAGACGGCCTTCCAAAAACTAAAAAGGTATCTAGACGCAATTGCTAGATCACTTAGTGATGACCCTCAAGGAAAGAACGAAATTATCTCTGATATTGAAGCAAGAATCAGCGAACTTTTATCAGAAAAGATAACAGACGCTCGTCAGGTGGTCAACGAAGGAGACATCGATGAGGTTATAAAAATCATGGGGCAACCAGAAGATTATGCAGAAGCTGAAGAAGGCTATGCAAATGAAGGCTATAGCTATCAACAACGAAAATCATCTAGTAAAAAATTATTTAGAGATGGTGATGACAAATTTTTAGGAGGTGTTGCTTCCGGAATTGCTCATTATTTTGATATAGATACTGTTTGGATTCGTCTGGCCTTTATTTTATTTGCTTTTAGCGGATTTAGTATAGTAACCTACATTATACTTTGGATCGTTATTCCTCAAGCAGAGACAACAGCCGAAAAGCTTCAAATGCAAGGAGAAGATGTAACCATTGATAATATTGAAAAAAAAATTAGAGAAGAGTTTAGCAATGTTTCTGAAAAAATAAGAAATAGTGCAGACGAAGTAACTGGAAAGTTAAAAGATGGTGCAAAAAACATCAATGATAACTTTAAAAAAGGCGGTAAAAAAGCCTCTTCAGGTTTACAGGATTTTTTAGACACTTTAGGCGCAATACTACTTACACTTTTTAAAGTATTTGGTAAGTTTATTGGAGTGATTCTAATGATAGCGTCTGCGGTCACACTGATCAGTTTAATTATTGGAGCATTTTCTGTTGGAAGCATAGATTATATATTTGGGCTTGATAATGATTTCGCTCCTATATCGAGCCTTTTCTTTGAATCAACCTTGCCTTCTTGGTTGCTAACAGTTTGTATTTTTCTATTGATTGGAATTCCGGTTCTGTCCTTATTCATTCTAGGATTACGAATTGTTTCAAGCAATGTAAAACAGTTTAGCAAGGTTACTTCATTGACTTTTTTAGCAATCTGGATACTCGCTTTTTTAGCCATTCTATTTACCGGTATTGAGTTTAGTTCATCAAAGGCTTTTGATGGTAATAAATTAGAAAAAAAGGAACTTTCCTTTGCTTCTAAAGACACGTTGAATATTAAAATGATTAAAAACAACAATCTTTATTACCAATCCAGCTTTCGAAGAAGAGACAATAGAAACGTGATACATGTAAATGATCTTAGAAAGGTTTTTTCAAACAATGTTCGTATCGATGTAGAAAAAAGTAGCACAAATACTGCCCATGTAGAAATTAGAAAGACTTCTGAAGGAAGAAATATAAAACGTGCTAATGAAAGTGCTTCAGAAATGACGTACAATTACGATGTAAACTCTAATGATCTTTTGTTCGACAATTACTTTCTGAGTCCATATAAGAATTTAATTAAATCAGAGAGAATTTACATAACCGTATTTATACCAGAAGGCATGACTGTTTATTTCGATGAAAGTGCTCAATATTATCTCTATCAAGTAGACAATACCACAGACACCTATGATAGTGATATGGGTGGACGCTATTTCACCATGACCACAGAAGGTCTACATAATAAAGAATTAGCAACTCAAGAAAGTTTAAAATCAGATGAAGATTAACAGTTGGTCTAAATAAATCAACAATTCAGTAACCTTAAATTATAAAAAAGGGTCTAATTGAAGACATTTGAACCTAAAATTTAAAACAATGAAAGCAGCATTAAACAAAATACTCATCCTTTTAGTGACAAGTACACTGACCACTTCGTGTATGATAGATGGGTTAAACAGAATTTCTGGAAATAGAAATGTAACCACCGAGCAACGAAAAGTAAATGACAATTTTACAGCCATTCACGCTGGAAATGGTATTGAAGTATTTATTAAGCAGAGTGCCAACACCAAAGTTGTGGTTGAAGCTGACGAAAACTTACAAGATCATATTAAAACAGAAGTAGAAAATGGAGTTTTAAGAATTTATTCAAAACGTAATATTTGGAGAGCAAAATCGAAGCGTGTATATGTAAGTGCTAAAACCATTACAGGTATTAAGGCCGCTAGTGGAAGCGATGTATACTCAGAAAACACCATCGAATCAGAAACTATTGATGTCTCTACTAGCAGTGGTGCTGATGCCAAAATAACGGTCTCTGCAACCAAAGTAACATCGAGTGCATCTAGCGGTTCTGATCTTAAAATTTTAGGGACTTCAGAAAATTATTCTGCAAGCGCAAGCAGTGGCGCAAGTATCAATGCTTTTGAATTGGAAAGCAAGAATGCTACTGTTAAAGTTAGCAGTGGTGCCGATATTAATGTCTTTGCATCAGAATCATTAGATGCGAAAGCAAGCAGTGGAGGTGATATTGATTATAAAGGAAACCCTAAACGCATTCGTCAGAAAGCATCCTCAGGGGGAAGTATTTCAGGCAAAAATTACTAATTCAATTTTAAAGCATTTACAACAATGATTAAAGTTTTACTTTTCATAATCGCATTTTTAATGTCTCTTTTAACCTTTGGTCAAATAAATGAGATTCCAAAATACCAACCGGTAGATGTTAAATTACATGATGAAATCGTACAAATGGATCGAATTTATTTCGATGCCTACAACACCTGCGATATGAAAACACAAGCAGCCTTATATGATGAAAATATTGAGTTTTTTCATGACAAAGGTGGTTTATCAACCAATAAAAAAGAGCTACTCAAAGCGTTAGAAGACAATATTTGCAATAAGGTTATCCGAACTTTGATTAAAGGAAGTATTGAGGTGTATCCAATAAACAATTATGGAGCCATACAAATTGGTTATCACAAATTCTTTAACAAGGAAGAGCCAGATGCAATTTCTACACCAAGCAAGTTTATAATGGTTTGGAAAAAAACAAACAATAATTGGAAAATCACAAAAGTGATTAGCCTGCATTAACATATTTAAAATCTATATTAAGGTCTCTTCAACCTTAATAATAGCACTAATACTTGGTTTTATTAGTTTACTTGGTAAGTCGTCGTTTTGTAAAAAACGGCGCTTACTTTTTTAGCCCATACCATAGATCATTTGTAAAAATTCCCATTATTTTCTTTATTTTTATTGAATGAAAAAATTTCTGATTTTTATCCTTTTTAGTGCTTCCTCAATTTTTGGGCAAGTTTTGCCAAAAAACTTCGTGTATTTAAATGAGTTGGATCCAACAATTCAATTAGAATTAAGATATTTAAGTGATCATAATTTTATTGGAAAACCGATTGATGGTTATGTAAATAATAAAGGTATTATTAGTTTACCAGCAGCAAAAGCCTTGCTAAAAGTTCAACAAGAATTAAAGCCTTTTGGCTTAAGTCTAAAGATTTACGATGCCTATAGACCACAGCAGGCAGTCAATCATTTTGTTCGCTGGGCAACAAACCTAAAGGATACTGTAATGAAATGGGAGTTCTATCCAAAAGTACCAAAATCAGAGCTTTTTAATCAGGGCTATATTGCGTCTAAATCAGGACATTCTCGAGGAAGCACCGTGGATCTTACCTTAGCAGATTTAAAAACCGGTGTTCCCCTTGACATGGGAAGCCCGTATGATTATTTTGGTGTAGAATCACATCCTTTATTTGATAAAATTAGCTCAAATCAGAAAGCCAATCGCTTACTATTAAGAAATTTGATGTTGCAAAACGGATTTAAACCTTATGAAAATGAATGGTGGCACTTTACATTAAAAAAAGAGCCCTTCCCTGCTAAATACTTTAATTTTCCGATTCAATAGTAAGTTTTAACAAACTATAAAGACAAACCTAGAAAATCGGTATTATATTTGTGGTACTTATTTAAAACACTGAATTGAAAACGAATACACACATATTATTCTATCTTCTAATTTTCCTAAGCACTACTGTGCTTGCACAGGTTGAAAATACCAAAGGAAAAACAATACCTGTTAAAATACCCTTAAAGACGGAACCTACTAAAATAGATAACAAACAAAACTTACTAACCTTTAACGCAGAAGAAGGTTTTAAAAATGCTCAAAAAAATGCTCAAAAAAATAAATCACTTTCAGATATTGAAGGTGAATTAAAGAACAAAGGCATCCTTTCTAATGAAAAAATGGCAGAAGAAAGAATGGCCAAGGCCTTTAAAACTATTAATGGTCAGTACAAGGTAGTGGATCAAGATTTGGGTGATTTTAGAAGTAACTCAAAATACATTCGTATAATTTGTCGAGATCATCAGTACCCTGATGGAGACCGAGTGACTATTTACATTAATGGTATTCCTGCGGTTTACAATATCGTATTGGATCAAAACTACCAAGAATTTAAGATTCCATTGGTTAAAGGGATGAATAAAATTGGCATCAAAGCATTAAACCAAGGCACTTCAGGCCCTAATACTGCTGCTTTTAAGGTCTATGATGATGCAGGAAGTTTGATTTCATCAAACGAGTGGAATTTAGCCACAGGAGCGGTTGCCTCTCTATTAATTGTAAAAGATAAGTAAGACATCCTTTTCCAAAAAAGTAAGCTCAAATAAAACTTATTGCTTTTTTGCACTTCCCGCTTTTTTTAATTATAAAAAACTGCTATTTTTGCCTTTCGCATCAAGGAGCACGGAACTCAGTTAAAACATGACAAACAATTAATTTAACCATGAAAAAAATCACGAAAGAAACTTACATCAATTGGTATAGAGACATGCTGTTTTGGAGAAAGTTTGAAGACAAATTGGCCGCTGTTTACATCCAACAAAAAGTAAGAGGTTTTTTGCATTTATATAATGGACAGGAGGCTGTTTTGGCGGGTTCATTGCATGCTATGGAATTGGGGAAAGACAAAATGATTACAGCGTATCGTAATCACGTTCAACCAATAGGTATGGGTGTTGACCCAAGAGCTGTGATGGCAGAATTGTACGGTAAAGTTACGGGTACCTCTAAAGGAATGGGAGGCTCTATGCATATATTTTCTAAGGAAAAAGGATTTTATGGTGGTCACGGAATTGTTGGTGGTCAGATACCTTTGGGCGCAGGAATTGCCTTTGCAGATAAGTATGCAGGAAATGATGGAGTTACCTTAACTTATTTTGGTGATGGAGCTGCAAGACAAGGTT
>CBFHUV010000108.1:0-6400 GCA_965659055.1 Polaribacter sp. | reverse complement strand
TTTCTTGCTTTTGTCTTTAGAGGTTTCATCTTCTGTCGCAGGAACTTCTTCTGTTGAAGTTACTCGAAAACGAATCGCTGTTTCACTCTCATTAAATTTAAAATCAATTCGAGGTAAATGCTGGGCATCATAAGGGTCTTTGGTAATCTCTGTTAACCATTTCGCCATTTTAACATTATCAAATAAGGGTGTTCTGGTTTTTTTGTCTGCATCAACCAAATAATAATTAGCCCCATCAGAGGTTTTATATTGATACCAAAATCGATTTCCTTTTTTTAACCAATTTGGAGAGACTGTTGTAGAGTGCACCAACTTTGCTAAATTCTTTGGTGAATATTTTGCCGCAGCTCTATAGTTAGGCTCTGGTGTACGTTGTGCAGAAAGTATACTTGTAGCAAAGACAAATACACATAGCAGGATAAGTTTTTTCATTTGATTTAGTTGTTAGTTTTTATTAGGTACAAAACTATAAAGTTCATCAAAAGAAATTACATGGCAAATTTTAGTTGAGAGAATTAGTAGTATTTTAACAAAAAAATCCCCGTTTTTCAACGGGGATTTAACTATTTATAAGGTTTAAAATTAATCGGCCAACAAAATCACTTTGTTGTCTTTCATTTCTATAGTTCCAGAATTAATTTTCAAAGTTAAAATTTTATCATTGTCCGCCTTTCTCACCAAAAGCCCTTTTAAGTCATTTAATTCTAAATGCTCTTGAGTATGAGTATGAATCTCTACAGTCCCTTTTTTTAAGATGGAAACTATAGGTGCGTGATTGTTTAACATTTGAAATTCTCCATTCACACCAGGAACTGAAATAGAATCAATCTCTGATGAAAATAATATAGCCTCTGGCGTTACGATTTCTAAAAACATAGTTTTATAACTTTTTGGTCTTCAATTTTTAGTTTAGCATTTATTTAAAACTAAAAACCCAAAACTGATTTTTAAGCTTCTGCTAACATTTTTTCACCTGCATCAATTGCATCTTGAATTGATCCACGTAAGTTAAATGCTGCTTCTGGATATTTATCCAATTCACCATCCATAATCATGTTAAATCCTTTGATAGTATCTTTAATATCTACCAATACACCAGGGATTCCAGTAAACTGCTCAGCAACATGGAATGGTTGAGACAAGAAACGTTGTACACGTCTTGCTCTGTGAACCGCTAATTTATCTTCTTCAGACAACTCCTCCATACCTAAGATGGCAATAATGTCTTGCAATTCTTTATAACGTTGTAATAATTCTTTCACACGAGTTGCACAGTTGTAGTGCTCATCACCCAAAATATCTGCACTTAAAATTCTAGAAGTAGAATCTAACGGGTCTACCGCTGGATAAATACCTAATTCCGCAATTTTACGAGACAATACAGTTGTTGCATCTAAATGCGCAAACGTTGTTGCTGGCGCTGGATCTGTTAAATCATCCGCAGGTACATAAACAGCCTGAACAGAGGTAATTGATCCTTTTTTAGTTGAAGTAATACGCTCTTGCATCGCTCCCATCTCTGTAGCCAAAGTTGGTTGATATCCTACTGCAGATGGCATACGTCCTAGTAAAGCAGAAACTTCTGATCCTGCTTGTGTAAAACGGAAAATATTATCTACGAAAAACAATACATCTTTTCCTTGAGCTTCTCCAGCTCCATCACGGAAATATTCAGCAATGGTTAATCCAGATAAAGCAACACGTGCACGTGCTCCAGGAGGTTCGTTCATTTGTCCAAATACGAAGGTTGCTTTGGAATCTTTCATTCCTGCTTTGTCCACTTTAGACAAATCCCATCCACCTGCTTCCATTGAATGCATAAACGCATCACCATACTTGATAATTCCAGACTCTAACATCTCTCTCAACAAGTCATTTCCTTCACGAGTTCTTTCTCCAACACCCGCAAATACAGACAATCCTCCGTGACCTTTTGCAATATTGTTGATTAACTCTTGAATCAATACCGTCTTACCTACTCCAGCACCACCAAATAAACCAATTTTACCTCCTTTAGAATAAGGCTCAATTAAGTCAATTACTTTGATCCCTGTAAATAAAACCTCAGTAGACGTTGATAAATCTTCAAATCTTGGAGCCGAACGGTGAATTGGCAATCCATGAGCACCGGTTTTTTCTAAATTTCCTAAACCATCAATAGCATCCCCAGTTACGTTAAACAAACGTCCATAAATGTCACCACCAATTGGCATCTGAATTGGACTTCCAGTTGCTTTTACTGCTTGTCCTCTTTGTAAACCATCAGTAGCATCCATAGAAATGGTACGCACGGTATCTTCACCGATATGTTGTTGTACTTCTAATACCAATATAGACCCATCAGTTTTTGTAATTTCTAATGAATCATAGATTTGAGGAAGCACTCCGTTTTCTGTATCAAATTCCACATCGATTACTGGACCAATAATTTGAGAAACTTTACCTGTTATTGTAGACATTGTCGTATCTAATTAATGTTAGTTATTTTATATTGTGAGTTTTACCTCTCTTTTTCAGGGTGCAAAGGTAAATTATTAAAAGTAATTTTAAAAGATTTTTAAAGTATTTTTTACTCAAAAGTTTGACCTCTAACAACCATTAAATCACAAACAATAGAGATGCAAAACTATGAAACAAAAAAAAAGCCTCATGTTTCCATGAGGCTTTTCTATATTTATAAGAGATTATTTTTTCTCTATTACTTTAATAACAACTCTTCTGTTGATTGCTCTTCCAGCTGCTGTTTTGTTGTCAGCGATTGGATATTGCTCTCCAAATCCACCAGCCTCTAAGCGACCAGCATCAATTCCTTTTTTCACTAGGTAATCTCTAACTGCTAAGGCTCTCTTCTCAGAAACTCTTAAGTTAACAGCATCAGATCCACTGCTATCAGTATGACCTTCAATTACGAAGTTCGCTTTAGGGAATTTGTTCATCACCTCTACAATTTGATCTAACTTAGCTGAAACTCCAGCTTTAAAGGTAGTTTTACCACTGTTAAATAAGATTGCTTTTGCGAAGTCTTCTAATTCTTTAGCTGCCTCTTCAGTAATTGTAAGTTCTGGACAACCATTTTCAGAAGCTACACCTGCTTCATTAGGACAGTTATCATCTTTGTCTAATACTCCGTCTCCGTCAGTATCTGGCCAAGGACATCCACCGTTTGCAACAGGACCTGCTACATTAGGACATTTGTCATCTCTATCAACTACACCGTCACCATCAGAATCTGGACAACCATTATTAGCTGCAGAACCTTTAGCGTTTGGACACATATCATCTTTATCAGCGATACCATCACCATCAGCATCTGGACAACCATTTAAGGCTGCTAAACCAGCTACATTAGGACAAGCGTCTTCTGAATCTTGTACTCCGTCACCGTCTGTATCAGGACATCCGTTGAACGCTGCTAAACCAGCAACTTCTGGACAAGTATCGTCGTTGTCAACAACACCATCACCATCTGTATCTTTAGCTCCGAATTTATAAACAACTCCTAAAGAATGTTGAAAAACATCAACTCCATTAGAACCAAAACCATGTTTAGCTCCTGTTTGAAAGTTAATTGCATAGTTTTCATTTAACCAACTATTAATCCCAACACCTATGTTTGCAGATAAAAATTTATTTCCATAAAAATGAGTTAAACCAGCACCAGCATATACATAAGGGTCAAAGTATGGACTTGTAGATCCAAAAACCATTTCTGATAATTTGTTTAGGTTATACTTTACATTTGCGTCAGCAGCTATATAAGTATGGCTATTCACTTTAGCATAAGATAAAGCTACCTGAGCGGTAAAATCATCAGTAAGATATCTTTCACCAGAAATTCTAGGAATACCAAATTCCCAATCCCTAGTTCCAAAATAATCTTTCAAGATGTCGCCAAAGTTTATGTTTCCTCTTACATCAACCATCGTTATCCCGGCACTAACTGCCCATGGATTCGATGCGTCTTGTGCGCTTACGTTGCTAACTGTTACTAACGTAAACAAAGCTATCACAGCTATTTTAAATTGTTTCATTATCAAATTTTTAAATTAAAAGTTCGTTTTTATAAAAGCAAAAATAAGTGGTTAAAACTTATATTCAAAGACAAATCTACAAAAACTTATAGAATCTACAAGTTTTTTTATTTTTTAAATGATATTTAACCCTTTTCCAACCTTGGTAAAAGCGGCGATGGCCTTGTCTAAATGTTGTTTGGTATGAGCCGCTGATAACTGAACTCGGATACGCGCCTTCTCCTTAGGCACAACGGGAAAGAAAAACCCAATCACATAAATACCTTCATCCAATAAATGGTTCGCCATAACTTGAGAGAGCTTTGCATCATATAACATGACAGGAACAATAGCCGCATCTGCTCCAACCAAATCAAATCCTGCTTTTTCCATACCGGTTCTAAAATAATTGGTATTCCACTCTAGGCGGTCTCTATAGCTCGTGTCATTTGCTATTAGATCAAACACTTTTAAACTTGCACCGACAATGGCTGGGGCCAACGAGTTGGAAAACAAATAAGGTCTTGACCGTTGACGAAGCAAGGCGATAATTTCTTTTTTACCAGTGGTATACCCTCCCATTGCACCTCCTAGAGCCTTTCCAAAAGTACCGGTAACGATATCAACACGTCCCATAACATTTTTAAGCTCAAGCGTTCCTCTACCTGTTTTACCAATAAAACCAGCGGCATGACATTCATCAACCATCACCAAGGCATCGTACTTATCAGCCAAGTCACAAATCTCATCGAGTTTTGCTACAATACCATCCATAGAGAAAACACCATCGGTGACAATGATCTTGAATCGGTGATTTTGTTTGTTTGCCTCAATTAACTGATCTTCGAGTGATTGCATGTCATTATTTTCATATCGATAACGAGCTGCCTTGCATAAGCGAACTCCATCGATAATGGAGGCGTGATTCAAACTATCTGAAATAATAGCGTCCTCTGAAGACAACAAAGGTTCAAAAACACCACCATTGGCATCAAATGCTGCTGCATACAATATGGTGTCCTCAGTCTGATAAAACTCTGCTACCTTTTCTTCTAGTTGTTTGTGAATATCTTGAGTCCCACAAATAAAACGAACCGAAGACATTCCAAAGCCATGGGTATCCATGGTGTCTTTAGCTGCTTGTATTATATCTGGATTGTTTGACAAACCTAAATAATTGTTCGCACAAAAATTAATCACCTCTTCTCCTGTCGAAATTTTTATTACTGCATCCTGAGAGGAGGTAATGATTCTTTCTGACTTAAATAAGCCTGCTTCTTTAATATCTTGTAACTCCTTTTCTAGGACCTGTTGAATTTTTCCGTACATAATAAATAGGTGTTCTAATAATTTTGCCGTAAAAATAGCAAAAGTTTTAAAGACGTTCTCTAGAATTCTTTCACTATTATTTTAGTATCCATATAAACCAATACTTTTTTTAAGACTGTTAAACCAAGTCCTTCTAAAACCTTTTCATATCTGAGTAATTGCTGGACATGCTGGTTGGAGGGTTTTCCTGTTTTATAGTCTAATAGTATGAGTTCCTTTTTTGACAGGAAGATCAATCGGTCTGGAATAATTACTTGCCCGTCCACATCCATAATTTCTCTTTCATTATAGACCAGGACTTCTTTAGAATAATATTTTTTTAATAGTGGGTGTTCTAATACTTGATCTATCTGATCTTTTATAAATTGCTTGTTTTGCTGGTTTAACAATCCTTGCTCCTCATAGCGCTGGATAACCAGAGAAGCTTCTTTGTCTGTTTTAATGTTAGACAATAGCTCATGGATCAGGTTTCCATAGTTGATGGCATCTCCTTGATCAGTATCCCACAAAAGAGAAGAGCTGGCCAAAATAGTAATTGGCAGTTCTGAAATTGAATTGCTAATAAAACGTACTTGTGTTTTTGCCTTGCTTTTTAATTTTTCTGATTGACCAACTCGTTGAGGATTTCCAAAAGAATAGTGTAAAGTATCCTCTTTCCAGAGCCCTATATCTTGTAAATAATTAATGAGTAAGCCTGATGAGTTGTTGAGATTGACAACTCCTTTACTCGAAATTCTTTTTGCTCCTATAATATATAGTTGTTCTATGGGCCTCGTAAACGCCACATACATCAAATTAAAATTGTCCAGTTCAAGTGCTGCTTGCTGTTCCTGATAGATTGCTGCGCCTTCTTGGCTAATGTCTTTGATGTTTTTAGAAGCAGAGATTAATAACTTGTCAAAATTTTCAAAATTTTTACCTGGAATGTTCTCTAACCAAGCCTTTGGGTCTTTTTGATAATACAACTCTAGGTCATAAGGGAAAATCACTACTGGGAATTCAAGCCCTTTGGCCTTATGAATGGTCATAATTTGAACGGCATTCTCATCTGATGGAGCAAC
>CBFHUV010000107.1:0-6473 GCA_965659055.1 Polaribacter sp. | reverse complement strand
CCATTATTTCTTACCGCTCCATTGCTCATGTCTAGGTTTCCTAGTATTTCTTCAATAGATTGACTTTCTAGGGCAGTTCCTGCGATAGCTGCATTCAAATTATTGGTATATCCTTGATGATGTTTGCTATGGTGAATTTCCATAGTTCTAGCATCTATATTTGGTTCTAAGGCATCGTATGCATAACCTAATTCTGGTAATTTAAAAGCCATAATATTTTGTTTTTTTAATTAATTACTTGTGTATCCCTACAAATTTACTGGAAATCATCTAGTAAAACAACTTATAGGCCTAGTCATTCTTTATAGAACTATCGAGAAAGCTTATTCATTAATAATTGGCATCTTCTGGGTAAGCAGCCATAAACTCCTCTGCTTTTTCAACCATTTTGGTACTTCCACAGAAAAAAGGAACTCTTTCGTGAAGTTCTGTTGGTTGTAAATCTAAGATACGAGTATAGCCGTCAGAAGCTTTTCCTCCAGCTTGTTCTGCAATAAAGGCCATTGGATTGCATTCATACAACAAACGCAATTTCCCTTTAGGTCCAATAGAACTGGTTGGATAAATATAAATACCCCCTTTAAGCATATTTCTGTGAAAATCAGATACTAGAGAACCTATATATCGAGAAGTATATGGCCTGTTTTCTTCTTCTTCCTGACAATACTTAATATAATTTTTCACCCCTTTTGGAAAATGAACATAATTTCCTTCATTGACCGAATAGATATTGCCCTCTTCTGGAATATGAATATCAGGATGCGACAAATAAAAGGTCCCTATTGCAGGGTTTAGGGTAAACCCATCGACTCCATTCCCTGTTGTAAAGACTAACATGGTAGAAGTTCCGTAGGCAACATACCCAGCGGCAACTTGTTCGCTTCCTTTCTGTAAAAAATCTTCTTTGGTTACTGGTGTTCCTTCTGGAGAAACTCTTCGATACACCGAAAAAATGGTCCCAACAGAAATATTTACATCGATGTTAGAGGATCCATCTAAAGGGTCCATTAACAAAACATATTTATTGTCATTGGTTTTGTTTTTTCCTTCAACAATGACAAAGTCATCCTCCTCTTCACTAGCAATACCACAAACTATTTCTCTGTTGACAATGGTTTGCTTAAATAAGTCATTGGCCAAAACATCCAACTTTTGTTGTGCTTCCCCTTGAATATTGATGTCACCAGCGGCTCCAATAATATCGACAAGTCCTGCCTTTCTAATTTCGTGATTGACCACCTTAGCCGCTAATCGAATCGAATTAATTAGGCGAGAAAGCTCTCCTGATGAGTATTTAAAAAACCGTTGATTATCAATGATGAACTCACCAAGAGTCATATGTTTTTTATTCATAACAAAAAATTGTAAAAGATGTACAAATATCGTTTAAATTTGTTTTCTATAAAGAATAATTATGAGTTTTATTATTAGAGAAGCCCAAATTCCAGACATGCAATCAGTCATGAAATTAATCCACGAATTAGCTGTTTTTGAAAAATTACCTAAAGAAGTGGAAGTAACCGAAAAAGATTTGATCCGCGATGGATTTTCTGATTCCCCAAAGTTTAAAACTTTTGTAGCCATCGAAAATGGCGTTATTATTGGAGCTACCCTATTTTATGAGCGCTATTCTACTTGGAAAGGAAGAATTTTTCATTTAGAAGATCTTATTGTTACCCAAGACAAAAGAGGACTGGGCGTTGGAATGGCCTTATATAAAGCGGTCTTAAAATATGCCTATGAACACAAAGCAAAAAGGGTTTCTTGGGATGTTCTAAGCTGGAACACTCCGGCTATCGAATTTTACAAAAGTACAGGTGCAGATATCCTTGAGGATTGGCAAGTGGTTCATATGACTGAGAAAAATTTAACTAATTTTATTGAAAGCAAGGAATAAATGCGGATTTTTAAATTTGGCGGTGCTTCTGTAAAAGATGCTCTTGGGGTTCAAAATACTCTCAAGGTATTACTGCATGAAGGGGTTCAAAATACCCTAGTCGTGGTTTCTGCCATGGGTAAAATGACCAATGCCTTTGAAAATCTTGTAAATGCTTATGCCAAATCAGAGGGTAGCATTAGTAATTCGATACAGTATATCGTTAACTATCACGAAAATATTGCAAAGAAGCTTTTTGAAGAGAATAATGTCATTTTTAAGGATATTGATGCGGTATTTAATGAATTAGGAGTCTTTTTGGAAACAAATAAGAATTCTAACTACAATTTTATTTATGATCAGATTGTCTGCTTTGGAGAGCTGCTTTCTACGAAAATCATGAGTGCCTATTTGACCAATAACGGAGTGCAAAATGTGTGGTTAGACATTAGAACCATTATAAAAACGGATCAGAAGTATCGAAAAGCCAATGTAAATTGGGGTCAAACACTTCAAAATTGCCAAAAGCACATTGATAAAAATCAGTTATATATAACCCAAGGTTTTATCGGTTCCGACACTCTAAATAATGAAAGCACCACACTCGGCAGAGAGGGTTCTGATTTTACTGCGGGAATTCTAGCCTATTGTTTGGATGCAGAAAGTGTTACCATTTGGAAAGATGTTGTTGGAGTATTAAATGCAGATCCAAGAGTTTTTAAAAACACCGTTTTACTAAATGAAATTTCCTATCAAGAAGCCATAGAAATGGCCTTTTATGGGGCATCTGTAATTCATCCAAAGACATTAAAACCCTTAGAAAATAAGCGAATTCCTTTATGGGTTCGATCTTTTGAACATTTAGATAACACAGGTACCAAGGTAAGTAAAGGAAATACATTAGTTCCAAAAACACCATGTTATATTGTAAAAACAAATCAAATATTAGTCTCTATTTCTGCTAATGATTTTTCATTTATGGTTGAAGAAAACATGAGTGATCTATTTAACTTTTTTCATCAATACAATTTAAAGGTAAACCTAATCCAAAATTCAGCATTGAGCTTTTCGGTTTGCTTAGAAGATGTCTTTGGCAATTTTGATGCTTTTTATAAAGAGCTCCAACCAAAATTCAAGATTAAATACAATAGCAATGTAACCTTGTTTACCATCCGTCATTTTGACGAAAATGCCATAAATAGCATTGAGCAAAAAGGCACTGTTCTCCTAAAGCAATTGAGCAGAGAGACGGCTCAAATGGTGATCTAATTAGAAATTAAATTATGAGATTTGACATTTTTACATTAAGTTTGTAGTTATGTCTATTTTAACTACATGAGTCTCGTTACATCCAAAGAAGTCGCAAATGTTTTAGGGGTTTCCAAATATGGTTTTATCGGAACCTTTATTGGTTGGATGTTGGTGAGAATTCTTAGGATTTCAAAAATAAACAGAATCTATAATAATCATAAACACAAAAAAGACCTTGCGTTTCTAGATGGAATTTTAAAAGAGTTTCAAATAGAATTTGAAATTCCAGAAGATGACCTAAAAAGAATTCCGAAAACAGGGCCATTTATTACCGTTTCTAATCATCCTTTAGGTGGTATCGACGGAATTTTACTTTTAAAACTGCTGATAGAACAGCGATCTGATTTTAAAATTATAGCAAACTTTTTATTGCATCGCATTGAGCCATTAAAGCCCTATGTAATGCCCGTAAACCCTTTTGAAAGCCACAAGGATGCAAAATCGAGTGTTACCGGAATCAAGAATGCACTTTTACATTTAAAAAATGGATACCCCTTAGGTATTTTCCCTGCAGGTGAAGTATCTACCTATAGAGATGGTAAATTAATGGTGGATAAGCCTTGGGAAGAAGGAGCTGTTCGATTGATAAAAAAAGCCAATGTCCCAGTTATTCCTATTTATTTCCATGCCAAAAACAGCAATATGTTTTATGTATTGTCAAAAATCAGTGATATTTTTAGAACCGCTAAATTACCTTCGGAGCTGTTGTCTCAAAAAAATAGGGTAATTAAGGTTCGTATTGGAAAACCTATTTCTGTAGAAGATCAAAATAACTTAGAAGACATTAATGCTTTTTATGAATTCATAAGAAGAAAAACCTACATGTTGGCTAATCCTTTTGAGAAGAAAGGCAGCCCTATTTTATCGACTCAAAACTTAAAAATACCAAAATCTCCAAAAGAAATTATCTCTCAAAAAAATGTTGATTCATTTATAAGAGAGGTCGATGGTTTAAGAAAGAATGACAAGCGCCTCTTAGAAAGTAAAAACTACGAAGTTTACTTTGCTTTGGCTAAAGAAATTCCCAATTTATTGCAAGAAATTGGTCGCTTACGAGAAATTACTTTTAGAGATGTAGGTGAAGGCACCAATAAGGCCATAGATTTAGACAAGTTTGATAAATACTATCATCACTTACTTCTTTGGGATCGAGAAGCAAATATGCTTGCAGGTGCTTATAGAATGGGCTTAGGGAAAGATATTTATAAAAAGTATGGGATTTCCGGATTTTACATTCATACTTTATTCCGATTCGAGCCAGAACTTTATTCAATGATGGAAAACACCATTGAAATGGGGAGGGCTTTTGTTATTAAAGAATATCAACAAAAACCAATGCCGCTTTTTCTATTGTGGAAAGGAATCGTTCATGTAACGCTGCGCTATCCGCAATACAAATACTTAATGGGTGGTGTAAGCATTAGTAACCAGTTTTCTGAGTTTTCAAAATCACTCATGATTGAGTTTATGAAATCGCACTATTACGACCCTTATATTGCTCAATATATATTCCCTAAGAAAGAGTTCAAGGTAAAGCTAAAAGATGACGATAAAGATTTCGTATTTGATGCCACGAAAGCTGACATGCAAAAGTTTGATAAATTTATTGATGAAATAGAACCTGGAGCTTTAAGAATACCGGTCTTGATTAAAAAATATGTAAAACAAAATGCTCGCTTGGTTGCCTTTAACGTAGATCCTAAATTTAACAATTCAGTAGATGGTCTCATGTATATTAGAGTTTCGGACATCCCTGATAGTACGGTGAAACCAGTTATGGAAGAATTCCAAGCAGAGTTAGAGCGCAAAGCCACTGAGGCGAGTCAACAACAAGAATCAGAAACAGAATAAATTATTTGCTTTTCTTGGCTTCGGCTACTTTTTCTAGCTCCTCATACCAATCTATTCCAAATTTTCTTATCAAGGCTTGTTTTACAAATTTATAAACGGGCACTTGCAGCTCTTTTCCTAAAATACAAGCGTCATCACAGATCTCCCACTTGTTGTAATTAACAGCCGAAAATTCATTGTAGTCTTTTACTCTTATAGGATACAAATGACAAGAAACAGGTTTTTTCCAATCTACAACACCTTGATTATACGCTTCTTCAATGGCACAAAGCGCTGTATTTTTTTTGTCAAAAATGACGTAGGCACAATCTTTTCCATCGATTAAAGGGGTTTCAAGTTCACCAAAATCACCAGTTATCCAGGGGCCTTGTTCTTCAATAGCTTGGATCCCTTCCTTTCTTAAAAAGGATTTAATTTTGGGGTATATTTCTTCCAAAATTTTGGTCTCTTCTTTCTCCAATGGAGCGCCAGCATCTCCGTCGATACAACAAGCTCCCTTACAGGCAGAAAGATTGCATACAAAATCTTTTTCTATGACGTCTTCCGAAACTATGGTTTTTCCTAACTGAAACATTTGGCAAAAATAGAGTAATTTTAGAATTTATGTCATTAAAAATCATTTAACTTACTTAATTTTGCAGCAAAAAAGTACAACTATGAATTTTGACATAAAAGAAATCTTCACTGCATTTATGGTTTTATTTGCTGTGATAGATATTATTGGAAATATTCCAATTATTATTGACCTGAGAAAGAAAGTAGGTCATATTCAATCAGAAAAAGCCTCCATTATTGCCGGGATCCTAATGATCGTTTTTTTATTCTTAGGGAAAAGTTTATTAAATATTATTGGGGTGGATGTAAATTCATTTGCCGTAGCGGGATCATTTATCCTCTTTTTTATCGCCTTAGAAATGATATTAGGAATTACCTTATACAAAGATGACGGAAGTTCTTCTCCTATTACAGCTTCTGTTTTTCCGCTAGCCTTTCCTCTAATCGCTGGTCCAGGAAGCTTAACTACCTTACTTTCTTTGAGATCTGAGTTTAGCCTTGAGAACATTATTTTGGGTGTTTTATTAAACGTAATTGTTATTTATATCGTCCTAAAAACCTCTGCAAAAATTGAACGAATGATTGGGCAAAATGGGATCAATATCATACGCAAGGTCTTTGGTGTTATTTTATTGGCAATTGCTGTAAAACTATTTGCAGCGAACATTAAAGAATTGTTTTAAAGCTAATTTATAAGAAAGTATAAACATTATAACTAAGTAGGTATAAACAAAATAAAAAACCCAGCTAATAGCTGGGTTTTTTATGTGGATTTGTGCGAATCATTACTCTACAGTAATAATTTTTTCTTGTGTGTTGGTAATCCTTACTCCTCGTTACTTTCCCACATCAACCTTCATGTATTTAATATAAGATGATA
>CBFHUV010000106.1:0-6482 GCA_965659055.1 Polaribacter sp. | reverse complement strand
TGAACACGGCATCTATTCATCTCCAAGAGTTTGGTGGTTGTTTAAAACTATGGGATTTGACAATATTGCAGTATTAGATGCTGGCTTGCCTGTTTGGAGTACTCAATTTAAGACCGAACAGAAGCGAAAACAAAAGGAAATAGCTATAGGAGATTTTAAAGTGAATTACCGACCTCAATATTTCAGAAATGCACACCAAATAGTAGAGAATATTCAAAAGGGAAAGGAACTTGTTATAGATGCTCGATCGGCGGGAAGATTTACCGGAACCGATCCTGAGCCCCGCACTGAAATTAGAAGCGGACATATTCCTTATTCAAAAAACCTGCCTTTTGGAACTGTTTTAAATGAGGGTAATTTGCATTCAATTGATCATTTAGAAAAGCTGTTTCATGTTTATGCTGCAAAATCAGACTCAGTTGTTTTTAGCTGTGGATCTGGTATAACTGCCTGTATTCTTATGCTTGCTGCAACTTCTGTAGGCTATGAAAAAGTTGCCATCTATGATGGTTCCTGGACAGAATGGGGAAGTCTTTTAGAATTGCCAATAGAAATATAATACCATTATGGAAAAACTTTCTTTACAGACCATTCTTGATAATATTGAAGCTGAAAAATCTTTTGAAGCAGTTTTGGACGATTATTCTCTTAGTATTAAAATTGAACATTATGTACCCTTTGCTTGTGCGGCAATTCATGATGGGCATCAATTTAGAAAAGAACTTTGGGGTCAATGTTTGCATACGGCATATGAGCGTTGGTATGAAGAAGATCCAGCGACAAAAAGTATGATTCAGTCTCAACCCATAGTCATTGCGGGTTTGGATTCTCGTTTTGAATATGATTTAAATAGAAGTCCAGAGACAGCTATTTACTCAGATGCCTGGGGCAAACAATTATGGAAGAGCCAATTAAGCGATGAACTTCGTGAAAAGAGTTTGAAAAAGCATGCAAATTTTTACAAAATAACCAAAGCGCTAATCGCTAAATTAGAAACTAAGTTTGGGGTATGTGTGGTCTATGATATGCACAGTTATAATTGGAAAAGATGGGAGCGAGAAGTTCCAACCTGGAATTTAGGCACATCAAATGTAGACCAAAACCGATTCGGTGCATCCATAGAGGAGTGGAGGTCCTTATTAGAGCAAACCCCATTGCCGAATAATATTCCATCAATAGCAAAAGTTAACGACACTTTTCAGGGCAATGGTTATTTTTTGAAGTTTATTACCCAACATTTTAAGAATACCTTGGTGCTAGCAACAGAAATAGCCAAAGTATATTGTGATGAACTGGATCAGATACTATACCCTGAAGTTGTGTTGGCAGTAGAAAATCATTTAAAATCGGCTATAAAGACACATGCGCAAAATTTTTACAAAAGCCATTCAAACTAATTTCTAAGGAAATTTTTTTTCAAAATTCAACAGAAACCAACCCCATGCCGCATAAAGAACTTTTTGAGATTGATCAACAAATGGATGAACTCGTTAAAAAAATCGAGTTGCTCACTTATGTGAATCCAAACAATATAGAAGCGGAAAAAACGAAATTTTTTGCTTCGAAATATCTAACGGATCCAGTATTTAAATATCCGAAAAGAGATTTTGATAAATTTAGTTTACACAGAGAATTTTTTACCCAAGCTGTGGGAAACATAAAAGATCCGAAGCTGGCTGATCTCTATGAAGAAATTATTTATTTTTATTCTGGAATCATTCAATGTATAGAAACCATTGGTAAGGGTAAACGCTTCTATTATAACAGCTTGAGGTGTTTTGGAACTCCAACAGAGCAGGATGTGGAAAATGCTAAATTTATTTTGCATTTTGAAGATGAGGATGAAACCGCTGCAATGTTTCAGCCTCATTATACTGCTGATAATGCAGAATCTGTATTTCGAGAATATTCAAAGAGATATGATTTTGATTATACTATAAAAAAATCATCAACGATGACGGCTATTGCGATGGTCTCTAACACCCACAAAGCCCTTGTTCTTAATGAGCACTATGTGTATTCTGAAAATGAATTGCAGGTGTTGGCTAATCATGAAATAGGTGTGCATATGGTAACCACGATGAATGGTTTACTACATCCCTTGAAAATATTTTCACACGGCTTTCCAAACAATGAGGAAACTCAAGAGGGTCTTGCTGTTTACAGTGAATATATGTCTGGAAATTTAACCATTAAACGATTAAAAGAATTGGCCTATCGTGTGATCGCTGTAGATAGTTTAGCCAAAGGATATTCGTTTTCAAAAACGTTTAGGTTGTTGCATAATGGGTATGATTTAGAAAGAGAAAAAGCCTTTTATATTGCAGTTAGAGCTCATAGAGGAGGTGGGTTTACCAAGGATTATTTGTACTTGTCTGGATTGAAAAAAATTCATGACTATCATCAACAAGGAAAGGACTTAAGTCTGTTGCTTACTGGAAAAGTTTCTATTGAGTTTGTCGATAATATAGAATATATGATCGCACAGGGATATGCCGTAAAAGGCAACTATTATACAGACTCTTTTTTAGAAAATAAAAACACCAATAAAACGGTAAATTTTATCCTCAATAATTTAAAGTAATTTTTTTAGTTCAGAAAAATGACCAATCACGTAGTTGGCATTTTCTAAAGTTTGATCTGCCGCTAACGGGTTTCGATAGCCGTAAACGAAAATACCTGCATCATTTGCTGCCTTGACACCATTGTCTGAATCTTCTATAACCACGCAATTTTCTTTGGAAAAACCTCCCAATATTGCGGCGTTTTCAAAAATTTCTGGATGGGGTTTAGATTCCTTTAAATCTGCACCACTTATTTTAGCTTTAAAATACTTGTGTAAATCAAATCGATTAAATACACGTTCTATATTTATCATAGCAGATGATGAAGCCAAAACCAGTGTTATATTTTTATTGTAAAAATATTTAATAATATCTTCTACTCCTTCTACCAAATGAAGGTTCGGGTCATTTTCAAAAAAATTGACATAGCGTTCTCTTTTCTTTAAAACTAATGCATTTGGATCTTCATTTAATTGAAAATGGCTTATTAGTTTTTGAAAAGCATTGATAGTTGAAGATCCGGTTAGGGTTTTATACAAAGCTTCTGACACCTCTAATCCTAAAGACTCAAAAGTTTCGTAATAGGCTTTCTTATGCAGTAGCTCAGAGTCTATAATTACTCCATCCATGTCAAATATGACGCATTTTATGGTGTTCATTAAAAGAATTTTGACAAAAATACTATAAAAATCTGAGAGCCTCAATTAGAGGAAATAAAATGCTAGAGAATTGTCTCTCTTTAAGTTAAAAGATGTTCTAAAAGACTATCAATTTCATTAAAAAAAAAGAATTATTAATATTAATGACTTTTTCATGTAACAAATTTGATGATCGGCCGTCTTATTTCTAGAGCTAAGTTGCTTAGAAGGATCTTTTCAAACGGAATCGTTTTAAAAGGTCTTTTAACAAAATATTAATAGCTGTTATAAGAAGTATCGGCTATTTTCGCAAAAAAAATAATCAAAAATGATTGAAATTAAAAATCTTCATAAATCCTATCCAATCGGAAAGGAATCTTTGCATGTTTTAAAAGGGATTAATTTACACATTAAAGAGGGCGAGTTTGTCTCTATTATGGGTTCATCAGGTTCCGGAAAATCAACCCTGTTAAATATTGTGGGATTGTTAGATGAACATGACTCTGGTGAATATTATTTAAATGGTCAATTGATTAAAAACTTGAATGAAAAGAAAGCAGCAGTTTTAAGAAATAAATTTTTAGGCTTCGTTTTTCAGTCTTTCAATCTTATTTCCTATAAAACAGCCTTAGAAAATGTGGCACTTCCTTTATATTATAAAGGGGTTCCAAGAAAGGAACGTTTAAAAATAGCGATGGAGTATTTGGATAAGGTAGAGTTAAAACCTTGGGCAAATCATTTACCAAATGAACTTTCTGGAGGTCAGAAACAACGTGTTGCCATAGCACGCGCATTGGTAACAAATCCAAAAGTAGTGCTAGCGGATGAACCAACAGGGGCTTTAGATTCTACTACGACAGACAATGTAATGGACTTGCTTAGAGATATCAATAATGAGGGAATGACTGTGTTTGTAATTACTCACGAGGAAGAAGTAGCGGCGCAAACCAAAAGAATTGTTCGTTTAAAAGATGGTGTTATTATAAGTGATGAATTAACCGCTAACGCAAAAGCAGTATAACCATGTTTGATTTAGATCGTTGGAGAGAGATATTTCAAAGTATCAATAAAAACAAGTTACGTTCCATTATGTCTGGCTTTACTGTGGCTTTTGCCATTTTATTGTTTACCCTACTATTTGGAATTGTAAGTGGTTTAAGCAATTCATTTAAGGATGCCTTTGCTGATGATTCTCAGAACTCAATGTTTGTGCGTGTTTGGAAAACGACAAAGCCTTTTAAAGGGCTGCAAACAGGTAGAACTATTCAATTAGAAAATAAAGATTTTGATTATGTTAAGGACGAATATAATTCTAAGATTGAGCTATTAACGGCTAGGGTTAATAAAAATGTAAATATTTCTTACAAAACCAATCAAGATAATTACAGTTTAAGAGCTGTTCATCCAGATCATCAGTTTTTGGAAAAAACGATGATGGATGAAGGAAGATATATCAATGAGCGTGACTTAAGAGAAAGAGCAAAAGTAATTGTGATTGGTCGTTTAGTAAAACAAGATTTATTTGGCGAGAAACCAGCTTTAAGCAAACGTGTCAATGTTAATGGGATTTCTTATTTAATTATTGGTATTTTTTCTGATGATGGTGGGGATAATGAAGAGAGAATGACGTATATTCCAATTACTACAGCTCAAATGATTTATGGGAATAATCAAGATATTAGTTCTATAAGTATTGGATATGACTCGAATTTAAGTTTGGATCAAGCCATTGCTTTTGGGAATCAATTAGAGCGTGATTTAAGAAAGAAATTAGACATCCATCCAGATGATCAAAGTGCCTTGTCTGTTAGAAACATGGCGGAAGCCAATAAGGGAGTTGGACAATTTATGATGGCCTTATATTTTATCGTAATTTTTGTAGGGTCTGGAACCTTGGTTGCCGGTATCATAGGAATTAGTAATATCATGATTTTTGTAATCAAAGAAAGAACAAAGGAATTTGGAATTCGAAAAGCTTTGGGAGCTTCGCCTGGATCTATTGTAGGAATGGTGGTACAAGAATCCGTATTAATTACCACAATTGCAGGGTATGCAGGTTTATCATTAGGTACTTATATTTTGACCTTAATAGGAGACAGTCTTGAAGATTATTTTATTAAAGACCCAAGTGTAAGCCCAGGGATCGTAATTGGAGCGACCATAGTATTAATAGCTTCGGGCTTAATTGCTGGATATGTTCCTGCAAAAAAGGCAGCACAGATTAAACCGATAGTAGCACTTAGAGCAGATTAATTATGAAGTTTTTATTTGATTCAGATACATGGCAGGAGATTTACGGAAGTATTCGTAAAAACAAAATAAGGACTGTAATTACAATTATTGGTGTGTTATGGGGTATATTTTTATTGGTAGTTTTATTAGGAGCTGCGAGGGGAATTGAAAACAACTTTAATAAGCTTTTTGGAAATTTTGCAACCAATAGTGTTTTTGTTTGGACGCAATCTACCGATACACCGTTTAAAGGATTTCAAAAAGGAAGAAGATTTCAATTAACACAAAATGATGTAAACATTTTAAAAAGTGAATACAGCGATCAAATTCGCTTATTGGTTCCAAGAAATCAAACCAGTAATTTAATTATCAAAGACTTTAAATCAGGAAATTTTCAAGTAAGTGGAGATTATCCAGAATTGGATCAAGTTCAGAAAAAGGATTTAATTTATGGTCGTTTTTTAAATGACAATGATATTTTATCCTACGCAAAGGTGTGTGTCATTTCTGAGGATATGTATAAGCAGCTATTTGAAAAAGGAGTGTATCCTGTAGGCGAGTATATAAAAATTAACAGCATCAATTATAAGGTAATTGGTGTGTATAAAAGATCTAATGGGATTAATTTTGATGGAGATGCCGCCTATATTCCTTTTTCAACCTTTCAAAAAGTATACAATAGAGGTGATAAGGTAGACTGGATGATGATTACCGCCTATGAAGGGGTAGATATCAAGCAAATGGAGAGCGATGTGTTACTGTCTTTAAAAAGCCTGCACAAGGTGCATCCAGATGATAAGCGAGCCTTCGGAAGTGTCAATCTAGCTGTAGAAATCGGCAAGGTTACAGGGTTTTTAATAGGGATGCAGTTTTTAACTTGGTTCGTGGGTATTGCGACATTAATTGCAGGAGTTTTTGCCATTGGTAACATTTTGTTAATTACAGTAAAAGAAAGAACCAAAGAAATTGGAATACGAAGAGCATTAGGAGCCACACCTTTAAGTGTCAGAAGGCAGATAGTATTAGAGTCTGTATTTTTAACAACTGT
>CBFHUV010000105.1:0-6548 GCA_965659055.1 Polaribacter sp. | reverse complement strand
CCCAATGGTTTGGTGAAGATTTTAGTGTGCAAAATAGCCAATCTTTTTCAATTCCTTTTGAGAATGCCGTGGCCGGCTCTCCAATTTCGGTGAGTGTTAGAGGGGCTTCAATTTCGTCTTTAAGTTCTTCAATGACCGTTTCTGTGAATTCAAATCCCTTATTTTCGATTCCGTTTCAACGGGTTAATCAAGGATCCTTAACCCTAGGGTATACCTCTCAAAGGACGGCAAGTACCAACAACTCAAATGCTATCATTGATGTTGATATCAGTTATAATAATGCAGGGAATCCAGCAGCCAAAGGTTATCTCGATTTTATAGAGATTGTTGGAAAAAAACGATTGATAGCCACTGGCAAACAATTTTCTTTTAGAAGTTTTGACGCGTTTAATACCAATGGAATAGTTCAGTATGTCATTACAAATAATAATACAGTACGTCAGGTTTGGGATGTAACCAACCCATTAAATCCAATGGCTCTTTCTGATATTACAGGAGATGCTAGCTATGGATTTAAGGCGCAAGGAGGCAGCTTAAAAGAATATATTGCCCTTGTCGATACGGATTATTTTACTCCTGTAGTTTCAGAAAATCCAAAAATAGCGAATCAAAATTTACATGGTTTAAAGGATATCAACTATTTGCTCATTAGCAACGAAGAATTAAAAGGACAGGCGCAAAGACTCGCTGATTTTCATCAAGCCAATTCGGGATTAACTGCTAAAGTGGTTGTGCTAGATGAAATTTACCATGAGTTTGGATCAGGGTCAAAAGACCTTACTGCTATTCGTGATTTTATAAAATATATCTATGACAACAATTCAAATGCCAGCTCAAAATTAAAATATGTTTGCTTTTTTGGCGATGGATCCTATGATTATAAAGATCGTATAGGAAACAATACCAATATTGTACCCGTTTTTCAATCTTTCGAGAGTTTTAATTTGGCCACTTCGTATGTTACTGATGATTATTTTGGAATGCTAGAGGCCAATGAGGGTAGTATGCTAAGTTCACATACCATTGACATCGCTACGGGGAGGATTCCGGTTTCAACCCTACAACAGGCTTCTGATGTTGTCAATAAAATCCTTAGCTATTATAAAAGTGCTTCCTTTGGAGATTGGAGAAACACCATAACATTGTTAGCTGATGATACAGATGAGTCAGGTGAAGATTATATACAAGCAGGGGTAGAACGTATTGCAGATTCTATTAAAAAGAACAAAGCCATTTTTAATGTCAATAAAATTTATGCCGATGCCTATAAACAGGAAAACTCCTCTGGCGGTGAACGTTACCCTCAAGTAAATACAGCCATTACCAATGCAATCGAAAAAGGAACCTTGGTTTTTGACTATTTTGGACATGGTGGTGAAGATGGTTTTGCCAGTGAACGAATTTTGGATGTGCCACAGATTCAAGGGCTAAATAACCCGAAAACCCTGCCTTTATTTATAACGGTTACCTGCGAGTTTTCTCGATTTGATAACCCATTGAGAACCACGGCAGGTGAGTTGATTTTTTGGAATAGCAATGGAGGTGCTGCAAGTTTAATTACCACCACAAGGGAAGTTTTTATCTCTGTAGGGCAGAATTTTAATGAACGGTTACTTAAAATACTTTTGCAGTACGACAATCAAGAAATTAGTATAGCAGAATCTTTGCGACTTGCAAAAAATGGGTTTAGTAATTTTCAAAAATATTTCATCTATTATTTAGGAGATCCAGCAATGCATTTGGCCATTCCAAAGCCCAACATTCAACTTACAAAAATGAATGGTGTTGCAATCTCTCAATCTATAGACACCTTAAAGGCACTGTCAAAAGTTCGCTTTGAGGGCCTAGTTACTGATGAGACGAACCAACCATTAACTAGTTTTAACGGCACCTTATCTACCACTGTTTTCGATAAGTCTATAGATAAAACAACACTTGACAATAATGGTTTTGGTGTTAAAATGACCTTTGACTCACAAAGTAGTAAACTGTTTAAGGGGAAAGCTACGGTTCAAAATGGAGCTTTTAGTTTTGAGTTCATTGTGCCTAAAGACATTAAAGTGGCCTATGGAAAAGGGAAATTAAGTTTCTACGCAGAAAATGGAAATGAAGATAAATCAGGTGCTAATTTTGATGTAGTCATTGGAGGAGTTAATGCCAATGCTGCGGATGACACTGTAGGACCTGAATTGAAAGTTTTTTTAAATGATGAATCTTTTGTTGATGGAGGAACAACAAGTACATCTCCAAGTTTAATTATTCAGTTGGCAGACCAAAGTGGCATAAATACATCCATCACTGCTATCGATCATGATATTATTGCCATAGTGGATGGAGATCAGGCAAATCCGATTGTTTTAAATGATTTTTATGAAACTGAATTGAATGATTTTACCAAAGGAAAGGTAGTATATCAGCTCAGAGACCTATCTGCAGGACCCCATAGTGTTAAAATTAAAGCTTGGGACACGTATAATAATTCTTCTGAAACTACGTTAAACTTTGTGTCCATTAATGATAGTGGTTTAAAACTAGAAAAGGTATTGAATTATCCAAATCCCTTTGTAAATTTTACAGAGTTTTGGTTTCAGCACAATAAAGTAAATGAACCTTTAGAAGTTCAAATTCAAATACTAACAGTCTCTGGAAAACTGGTTAAAACGATCAATCAAGTAGTTCAGACTTCGAGCAATTTGTCTCGAAGCATTAGCTGGAATGGTTTGGATGATTTTGGTAATAAATTAGGAAAAGGAGTCTATATTTATAAATTAAAAGTTCGATCAACCTTAAGTAATCAATCCTCAGAAAAGTATGAAAAATTAGTCATACTATAGTAAAAGGAAGATATTTGTAAAACGATAAGATAAATGAATCATATGAAAATTAAAGCAGTATTACTACTATTAACGATAGGGCTGTGTATTCCAATCAATGCTCAAACAACAGCGAATCCAATTACAACAGCAGCTCCTTTTTTATTGATAGTGCCCGACGCAAGAGCAGGTGGTATGGGAGATATGGGTGTAGCAACTTCTTCGGATGCTTTTTCATTATTTCACAATCCTGCAAAAATTGCGTTTAATGCCAATCAAATATCTATAGGAGCCAATTATACGCCATGGTTGCGAAATTTGGTGGATGATATTTTTGTTGGTGGAGTGTCTTATGTAAATCGATTTAAAGAGAATGCCGCTTGGGGAGTTGATTTTAAATATTTTTCACTTGGAAAAATTGAATTGACAGACAACCAAGGTAATCCTTTAGGAACAGAAAACCCGAATGAATTTGCCATCTCAGGAAATTATGCTTTAAAATTAAGTGAAACCTTTTCGATGGGGGTAGGTCTACGTTATATTCATTCAAATTTTAAATTAAGTGTTCAAGATCCAGATAACAGTGCTGTGAACTCATTTTCTGTTGATATTTCTGGGTTTTATCAATCTTTGCCTAAGTATTTTGGGCGTTTTGATGGTCGATATAGACTTGGATTTAATATTTCGAATATAGGTCCAAAAGTTTCTTATGTAGCCAATAAAGAGGATTTTATTCCGACTAATTTAAGATTAGGAGGAGGTTTTGACTTTATTTTTGATGAATTCAATACCGTAACTTTTAACGTAGAAACTACTAAATTATTAGTGCCAACTCCACAACCAGATAATTCGGACAAAGAGATTGGTTGGGCTGCAGGGATTTTCCAATCTTTTGGAGATGCTCCGGGTGGATTTAGTGAAGAAATAAAGGAGTTTACTTATGCTGTGGGTGCAGAGTATTTATACAATAAGGCGTTCGCTTTAAGGACAGGATATTACCATGAAAGTGAAGATAAGGGAAGCAGACAATATTTTACCATGGGGGGTGGGTTTAAAGCACGTTCCTTTTCTTTGGACATGTCGTATTTAGTAAATGCATCAAATGTAAACCATCCATTAGAAAACACCTTGCGATTCTCACTCTCGTTTGATTTGGGAGATATTTACGAAGATTATTAGTACCTTCGTTGGTCAAGAGCATCCTTTGTATGAAGAAAATTGACATTAGAACATCTGCCTCCTTGTATGATAATTTTGAAGAGCTTCCTAAAGCCGTTCAAAACCTTATGCAGCTGGCTATTGAGGCAAGAGAAAAAGCCTATGCGCCTTATTCTAAATTTTATGTAGGAGCTGCTTTGTTGCTGGAAAATGGAGAAATGGTTACCGGTAATAACCAAGAAAGTGCAGCGTATCCTTCTGGGATGTGCGCAGAACGCGTAGCTATTTGGAAAGCAGGGTCAGAATATCCTGGAGTAAAGGTTCAGAAATTAGCCATTTCTGCAAGTTCTAAAACTCATGTGGTTTCTAGTCCAATCGGACCTTGTGGAGCTTGTAGACAAACGCTTTCTGAATATGAAATCAATCAAAAAGAACCGATAGAAATTTATTTTATGGGGGCCATGGGAAAGATAGTTAAAACTCCTTCCTTGCTCGATTTGCTTCCATTTTCATTTGATAGTTCGAACCTTTAAAATGAAAGAAGATATCTTACATAGAAAAGATATTAAATTTATTATTTCAGAATTTTATCAAAAATTATTAACCGATAAGCAAATGGCTCCATTTTTTCAAGAATTGATAATTTCAAACCATTTAGAAGCGCATTTAGAGATGATTACAGATTTCTGGGAAGATTTGCTTTTAGATAGCAGTTTGTATCGCAATAATGTGTTAAAAAAACACATGGATATCCATCAAAAACTTCCATTTCAAAAACTTCATTTTCATGTATGGCTTGGTTATTTAATGGATACAATAGAGACATCTTATGAAGGACTCAAAGCAGATCAAATGATTGCAAGAGCTAGATCTATTGCTACGGTAATGCAAGTTAAATTCAATTTGTATTCTTAAAAAAAACGACTTTCTTTATTTCAAATTCACAATAAAGGGGTCCTTAAATTATCAATTCTTTAAAAAGTAAAAAATAGCGACATGAAAATACTTTTTAACGCTATAAAATGTGTTATTTTGTAAGAAACCAAAGCAGAAACAAAAAAAATGCGAAACACGATTATCTCAGGCACTGGCTGTTATATACCAACAATTGTTCAAAAAAATGATCAATTTTTAAAGCATCGTTTTTTAAATGAAGATGGAACTCTCTTTGAGGCCTCCAATGAAGAGATTATTCGAAAATTCAAAACCATTACAGGTATTGATGAACGACGATATGCAGATCCTAAATATGCGACATCTGATATTGCATTTTTTGCTGCTCAAAAGACTATAGAGAATGCTCAAATCAACCCAGAAGAACTGGACTATATTATCTTAGCCCATAACTTTGGTGATGTGAGGAGCGCTTCAATTCAAAGTGATATTTTACCAAGTATTGCAACACGTGTCAAGCACAAATTGCATATAGAAAACCCAAACTGTGTGGCCTATGACATTTTGTTTGGCTGTCCAGGTTGGATAGAAGGTGTTATTCAGGCGCAGGCTTTTATAAAAGCAGGTATTGCCAAAAAAGTTTTGGTTATTGGTGCGGAGACCTTGTCTAGAGTCGTTGATAAACACGACAGAGATACCATGATTTTTAGTGATGGTGCAGGAGCGTGTATCGTGGAAGAATCGGAAGGAGCGTCTTGCGGTATTTTAAGCCATGCAACCCAAACATTTTCTAAGGACGAGGCCTATTATTTGTCCTTTGGAAACTCATTTGATAAAAATGAGGACCCTGATGTGCGATATATCAAAATGAATGGACGAAAAATCTATGAATTTGCATTATTGAACGTTCCTTTAGCAATGAAAATTGCCTTGGATAAAAGTGGTGTTGCTATTGATGAAATCCAAAAAATATTTATCCATCAAGCCAATGAAAAAATGGATGAAGCCATTATCAAACGTTTTTATAGACTCTTTAAAAAAGAGGTTCCAAAAGATATCATGCCTATGAATATTCATGAATTTGGTAATAGTTCTGTGGCTACAGTTCCAACTCTTTTAGATCTAGTACTTCAGGGAAAAATAGAAAACCACAAGGTTAAAAAAGGAGATATTGTTCTTTTCGCTTCTGTTGGAGCTGGTATGAATGTCAATGCCATTGTCTATAAGTTCTAGTATTTAGTTTTTTCTTTTTGACAAGAAAAAAAGTGATTTTAGATATTAAAAATTCTAAAATCTTGTAGTATTTTTGTGCATGCAACAAGACAACGTACTTATTTTAGATTTCGGATCGCAATACACCCAGTTAATTGCGAGAAGGGTTAGGGAATTAAATATTTATTGTGAAATACATCCCTTTAATAATCCACCAAAAAATAGTGAAAGCTTTAAAGCGGTAATCTTATCTGGAAGTCCTTATTCTGTAAGGTCTGAAGATCCACCGCACCCAGATCTTTCTCAAATTAGAGGGAAAAAACCTTTGTTGGCGGTGTGTTATGGAGCACAGTATCTGGCGCATTTTTCAGGAGGTTTGGTTGGTCAATCGAATACAAGAGAGTACGGTAGAGCAAATTTGTCTTATATTAAAGATACTGAGTTGTTTTTTCAAGGCATTCATACCGGTAG
>CBFHUV010000104.1:0-6655 GCA_965659055.1 Polaribacter sp. | reverse complement strand
CAACTATTTTAATTTCTCCGTTTTTCGCCATCGTAGCTAGCACTTCACTTTCATTTAAAATTCGATCAATGGTTAAATTGACGTTTTTATTCGCAACGTCATTTACGAAATCAATATTTGAGGAATTTCTAAGATTTTTATCAGTTGGATTTTCGACAGCATTTACCGCTGGTTTAATTTTACTTAACATCGCTGTTAGATTACCAAGTTTGGCATCGTCACAGGCACCTTTAACAGCTCCACAACTTGTATGGCCCAGGACTACAATGATTTTAGTCCCCGCTAACTTACAAGCAAACTCCATACTTCCTAGAATATCTTCATTTACAAAGTTTCCAGCAATTCGTACGCTAAAAATATCTCCCAGTCCTTGATCAAAAACTAATTCTGCTGAAACTCTAGAGTCAATACAGCTTAAAATTGTAGCAAAAGGAAATTGGCCATCACTGGTATCATTAACTTGCTCTAAAAGGTTTCTATTTGCCTTTAAATTGTTTTGAAATCTTAGATTCCCTTCTTTTAGATACTCCAATGATTTTTCTGGAGTCATTGTAGCTTGTGTTTCTCTTGTATGTGCTTTCATTTTATATAGGTATATAATTAATTATTTATTTGTTATGCTGATTTTGGTCTAAGTTTAAAAAAGTCTATATAACTTGGTGGGTTCATGGTTGTACCACGTTCAGAAATTAACTCAATATTGATATTTCGCTCCTTCGCTTTAAAGGCAAAATCTTCTAAGATTTCTATAATATCATTGTCTAAGTATCTAGTCTTTCTAACATCTAATTTCAAATGTGTATTTTCAGGTAATTTATCCAATTCTTTTAAAATAGCACCTTTGTTGAAAAATGTAACCTCTTCAGCCAAAGTCATTTTAAGGATAGTAGCGTCTGAGTTATCTTCCTCTTTATGCAAGAAGTGTGAATTTTGGTAACTTTTAATTAAGATTACCACAATACCAACTGCTAAACCTAGTCCAATACCATATAAAAGATCGATAAATACAATCCCTAAGACTGTTACAGTAAAAGGGATAGATTGTTTCCAGCCTAATTGGTACATTTTTACAAACAATCCAGGCTTTGCCAATTTATACCCAACTATTAATAGAACAGCTGCTAATACAGATAAAGGAATCATGTTTAATAAGGTTGGAATAATGATTACAGAAATCAATAATAAAAAACCGTGAATAATAGCGGACATTTTACTTACACCACCCGATTGGATATTGGCAGAACTCCGAACGATTACTTGTGTAATTGGCAAACCTCCAATCATACCTGAAACCATGTTTCCTGCACCTTGAGCTAAAAGCTCTCTATTTGTAGGGGTTACATTCTTATTCGGATCTAACTTATCTGTAGCTTCAACACATAGTAAGGTTTCTAAACTTGCAACCAATGCAATAGTAAAGGCTACAATCCATATATCTAGTGTAAATATAGCAGCAAAATTCGGCATACTAAACTGTCCAATAAATGAATCAAAATCATCTGGATTTGGCACATTTACCAAATGGGTATTTCCAATGGCTAAAGTCTCGTGAGACTTTGTAAAATTGTAAAATAAAATCCCCAAGACTACAACAACTAGTGGTCCTTGAATAATTTGAAAAATTTTGCCTTTCACAGAAAGTACTTTATCCCATAAAATTAAAATTGCCAATCCAATAAACCCAATAATTGTTGAGCCAGGCTTAATATAATTAATTGTATTCAAAAGTTCAGAAAATGTATTTTCTCCGTCTATTTGAAAAAAGGCGAAGTCACCTTCTGGATCTGCATCATAACCAAAAAAATGTGGTATTTGCTTTAAAATGATGATAATTCCAATTCCAGTTAACATACCTTTAATAACAGAAGATGGGAAATAATATCCAATGATTCCAGCTTTTAAAAATCCGAATAAAATCTGAATAGCTCCAGCAATAACAACAGCTAAAAGGAAATTTTCGTATCCTCCTAAATCAGTTATTGCAACTAAAACAATTGCAGCCAACCCTGCAGCAGGGCCACTAACTCCAATTTTTGAGCCACTTAATGAACCAACTAGTATTCCACCAACAATCCCGGCAATTAAACCAGAAAATAAAGGAGCCCCACTAGCTAATGCAATACCTAAACATAAAGGCAAAGCAACAAAAAAGACTACAATACTTGCTGGAAGATCTTTTTTCAAATTTGAAAATATATTTGTTTTCATGTTTTACGACTATATTTTTAAGTTTTTGACAAATATAATAATACTTTTTGAAATGATAGTAATACTATCATAAAAAGTTGTTAAACTTTTATATCTTTGTTTTTTCTTATTATAAAAATAGAATTAAGATGGGTGTTGAGATTAAAATAGCTTTAAATGATGGTCTTTACTTAAAGGAGCCCCAAGAGTCGGTGCTTGGCAGAAATATTATTAAGCACAGTATTATTTTGATCGATGAACTAGGTTTTGAATTTTTTACCTTTAAAAAACTTGCCCAAGAAATCAACTCAACAGAAGCCTCTATCTATCGATATTTTGAAAATAAGCACATGTTACTTCTTTTTTTAGTTAATTGGTATTGGCAATGGGTTAGTTATTTGATTCGTATCAATACCATGAATATTAGCAATCCCAAGGAACAGCTAAAGATCATTATTCATTCCTTTGTTTTTGCAGCGCAAGAAAATCCCAATGTTACTTATGTAAATGAAAGTAAGTTGCACAATATTGTTATTTCTGAAGGAGCAAAAACCTATCATACTAAAGAGGTTGATGATGAAAATTCCAAGGGTTTTTTTAAAAGTTATAAAAGCTTAGTAACCTTGGTCTCACAGGTAATATTAGAAGTAGACCCTACGTTTGAATACCCTTATGCATTAGCAACCAATCTTTTTGAAATGTCAAATAGTCATTTGTTTTTTACTAAGCATTTGCCTAGACTAACGGATAACTCTTTGCAAAAAGACCCTATTAATGAGGTAGAAAAGTTGCTTAATTATTTTGTAGATAAGCTATTAGCTAGCTAGCTCATCAAGGGTTTCAAGTATTAATTGGCATCCTTCAATAATTTCACTTTCAGAAATAGTAAGTGGAGGGGTAATTCTAAGAGCGCTCCCTTCAAACAATAGCCAAAATAATAGCAAGCCTTTATCAAAGCAGCGTAAAATGATTTTTGTAGCCATTTCTGGACTTTCAACGATTGCAGCCAACATTAGGCCTTTTCCTCTTATTTCTTTAATTAAAGGATGCTTTAAACACTTTCTAAGTAGCTTTTCTTTTGCTTTTGTGTCCTCGATTAAGGTTCCCTCTAATATTTCTTGAACTGTAGCCAAAGCTGCCGAAGCAATCACAGGATGTCCACCAAAGGTTGTTATATGTCCTAGTTTTGGTTGATTACTTAATAAAGACATTAAATGAATAGGAGCAATAAAAGCGCCAATCGGCATTCCACCGCCCAGTCCTTTCCCGGTTATTATAATGTCTGGAATCACTTTATAGGTATCAAAACCCCAAAAATTACCGGTACGACCAACACCAGTCTGAATTTCGTCTAAAATAAGTAGGGCACCCACTTCAAGACATTTTTCCTTAACCTTTTGCAGATAGCCGTTTTTTGGTTCAATAAAACCTGCGCCACCTTGCATGGTTTCTAAAATCACGGCTGCGGTATTGCTCGTAATTTTTTCCAAATCAGCGCACTCATTAAACTGGATGAATTTTACACCAGGAATAAGAGGTCTAAATGCTTGGTTTTTCTCTTCATTGCCGCATACACTCATGGCGCCTTGTGTATTTCCATGGTAGCCATTTTTTGCTGCAATAATTTCGAAACGACCAGTACTTCTTTTTGCCAATTTAATGGCGCCTTCTGCAGCCTCTGTTCCAGAATTTGTCAAATAAACTGAACCATCTTTAAAGGGCAAAGTACTTGCTAAAAGCTTACACAATGCAACTGGTGCTTCTTGTGCAAATTCTCCATATACCATGATATGTGTATAAAGATCTACCTGATTTTTAATGGCTTCTGAAACTTTTGGATGATTGTGACCTAAACTATTGGCAGAAACTCCTGCAACAAAATCCAAATATTTTTTACCCTTTACATCAAAAACATAAGATCCCTTTGCATGAGATACTTCTAAATACAATGGGTGAGGTGAGGTTTGGGCCTGGTATTTTAAAAAATCTGAATGCATGTTTTAATTAGACGATGTCTCAATTTTTAATTTATTTTTAGGAGTGACTTTCTTAAAAAGATCTTCCACGCTATTTGGGCGTTCAGAATCCCTCCAAATAAAGCCTTTTAATAGGCGTCCTTGAATTGGTAATTTATCTGGAGGATATGATTTTCCTTCGGTTTTTTTTAGATACTTTATTCTATCTATGCTATTCTCTTCACCCATTTCAAATTCAATATTGCTCGCTTCTTGTTTGGTAATGGTTTCAATAAAACCCCCATCATTTCTGTTGAAATAAATAACTTCTGCGTTGCCATCAACCAAAAAATACTTCAATTTTCCATCAATAAAAGTACCATACATATCGCGTCCCTTAATTTGATTGTAGGACGATGTATTTTCTACGATAGTATCGAGTTCAGCAATAAAGGCATTGCTTAATATTTTGATGGAATCTAATTTGTTGGTTTTTGGATTGCTAATTAGGTGAATATCATCACCCGTGATTTGATTTTTTTTAGACCACAAAACTGGGTTTTTAAACAATCGGGTTAAACCAGTCTGTTGATTGCTGTGAATGGAGTCACAAACCCCTTGCAAATCTGATTTAAAAATTCGGACATCATGGTAAATTCGAACCATTCTATTTTCTGGCTTTCCGGTAACTAAGAGTGTATCACCATGCACATACATAGAATCTTTTTCAATGACTGTAATCGCAACAGCTTTATCTATAATAAAAGCAGAGTCTTTTAATTCAAAATATTCAGCATAATTGCCTTTGGCTACAAAATTTTGCAAAGAATCTACGAGCTTTATGTTTGTTGTTGCCGATGCAAAACCTTTATATTTATCATAATACAAGCTATCACCTTCAATGGTTCTATTTGTAAAATATATTTTTGAGTTTTTTACAAAACGAGAAATCTCAGCCTTACTATCATAAAATCCTCTTTCTGTATAAATGGTATTATCCTTGCTTTTTATGGTTGAACTACCATACAAATAAGCGTAGCCGTTATCTGTGTAATAGTCTAAGTGATTCGATTCTAAAACATGTTCAGGGTTGGTAACAAAAACCTTAGTTGTGGCTGTAAACTTGTTCTGTTCTAAGGAATAGGTACCTACTTTACTCGTTAAGGTATTGGTTTCATCCTTAATTTTTGCATGTTGGGTATAGTATAATTTTTGTTTTGCGCGATCAAAGTTTAAGGTATCAGTGGTTAAGGTCATTTTCTTATCCTTTAATACCACATTTCCCCAAGAAAGCACCATTCTTGTATCTCCATTATAATCAACATAATCGCTGGTTTGAGTAATGCTATCGCCTTGTTTAATCAACACATCGCCGAAGGCTTTAAAAAAATTTTTCTCTTTGTAATAAATGGCTCTTTTACAAGTAAGGATAGCCCCTTCATGCTCTATGGTTACTAAACGATCATTATCACGAGTAAGAACGGTTGCACCTGGGTACTTAAGCTCATCTTTATTGACATAGCCTCCATAAATAATTCGAATTTTTTTTCCTTGTGCAAAACCAGTGGTAATGCTTGCTAAAAGAATAAAAATGAGTAGTTTTTTCAAAAGGCCTTTGTTTTTTTACAAAAATACTAAATTATCAATGCAATGCTGTGAAAGAAAAGTGAAATTTTTAAACTGAAAATTCCATATTTTTTGAAGCTTTAAACGGGATTGAATCCGTAAATTTGCAAAGAATTTAAGAGATGATTATGAAGACTACTTTTGACCTTACCAAAGAAGAAATGAAGGCTTATGGCTATAAGATTATTGATATTTTAGCTGAGCATTTTGATACCATTGAAAGTAAAAAACCCGTTTCATCTGCTACCAGAAAAGAGATGGATGCCGTTTTTTTACAGGAAGCTCCAGAGCACGCCATGCCAGCCAATCAGGTACTGGATTTTGTCATGGAAAATGTTATTCCTTATAGCAATCTTACTTCTCATCCTAAAATGTTTTCTTTTGTGCCAGGCCCAAGCAACTACATTAGTACCTTGGCAGATACCCTAGCTACTGGTTTTAATATTTTTTCAGGGGGATGGATTGTTTCACCTGCTGCTGCAGAATTGGAAATTGTAACCATGAACTGGCTTTTAAAAATGTTTAATTTTCCAGTTGCAAAAGGAGGGGGGATTTTCACCAGTGGTGGTTCTATGGCAAATTTAACAGCCTTGGTAACTGCGCGACGCATAAAATGTGGAGATGATTTTTCAAAAGCAATTATCTATTTGTCAGATCAAGCGCATTCATCCAATATTAAAGCAATTCGAGTTTTAGGCTTTAAAAAAGAACAAATCCGAATCATTCCTACCGATTTAGAATTTAGAATTAGCTTTAATAAATTAAAAAATGCCATAGCGAAAGATCGTTTGGAAGGAAATCAGCCTTTTTGCATCATTGCTTCAGCAGGAACTACCAATACAGGAACTGTAGACCCTTTAGATACCATTGCGGATATCTGTGAAAAA
>CBFHUV010000103.1:0-7030 GCA_965659055.1 Polaribacter sp. | reverse complement strand
TTGATTTATTGAACGTTGAATTTATTTTTATAATTAAAGATTTAAGGCTATATTGCTTGATGTTAAAGGGATTTATATCATTTAAAATAATGATAAATAATTTTTAATTTTTTTTCTAAACATTCGTTTTAATGATATTTACACCTAGAAAAATTAACCTATTTATGCTTTTTAAGCTCCCCTCTGCATTTTTTTGTGGTGTTCGAGTGGTATCAATAAATGAAACAAAAGCAGTGATTAAGGTACGTCATCGATGGATCAATCAAAACCCATTTAAATCATTGTATTGGGCAGTACAGGGAATGGCATCAGAGTTCGCTAGTGGAATCTTAGTGATGCAAGAAATTAAAGCAAGAGATCAAAAGATTTCCATGCTTGTAACCCATCAAGAAGGTTGGTTTACGAAAAAGGCTACTGGAAAAATTTTATTTGTTTGTGAAGATGCACATTTGGTAAAGCAAGCCATTAATGATTCTATAAGTACCGGTGAGGGGCAAACTATTTATATGGCTGTTGAAGGGTTTAATAAGGAAGGGGTGTCGGTTTCTAAATTTGTCTATGAATGGGGGATCAAGGTAAAACCCTAGTTCATTGCTAAATTATATTTTAAAAAACCATTTAGAATTTTCACAAAAACTGATTACTCTTTGTAACAAAATATCTATAAATACAACTAATAAAATAAAACAATAGATATGAATGCACATGAAATCGATTACCATATTCATGGCGAAGAAATGCAATATGTAGAAATTGAGCTGGATCCCCAGGAGGGAGTTGTGGCTGAATCTGGGAGTTTTATGATGATGCATGATGGCATTAGCATGAACACTATTTTTGGAGATGGTTCTAAGCAGGATGAAGGTATTTTAGGCAAATTATTTTCCGCAGGAAAACGTTTATTAACTGGAGAGAGCTTGTTTATGACCGTATTCACCAATACGGGTTATGGTAAAAAGCAAGTTTCTTTTGCTTCTCCATATCCAGGAAAGATCATCCCTATTGATTTAACAGAATTTGGAGGTAAATTTATTTGTCAAAAAGATGCTTTTTTGTGCGCAGCAAAAGGCGTTACTATCGGTATTGAATTTTCCAAAAGGTTAGGTAGAGGCTTATTTGGTGGTGAGGGGTTTATCATGCAAAAACTAGAAGGTGATGGCTTGAGCTTTGTGCATGCAGGTGGAACCATGTCAAAGAAAGTTTTACAAAGAGGTGAAATACTTCGTGTGGATACGGGCTGTATCGTAGGTTTTTCTCAAGAGATTGATTACGATATTGAATTTGTAGGAGGTATTAAAAATACTATTTTTGGAGGTGAAGGCTTGTTTTTTGCCAAATTGCAAGGGCCTGGAACTGTCTTTATTCAATCCTTACCTTTTAGTCGTTTGGCGGGTCGTGTTTTAGCAATGGCTCCGCAAACAGGAAAAGGAGATCGAGGGGAAGGTAGTATTTTAGGCGGTATCGGTAATTTAATAGATGGCGACAATCGGTTTTAACAAAATTAAGAGTCAATTACGTGATTAAATATTTTTAATGGGGATCCAAATTTCTTCTTCAGAATTTGGATCTTCATTTTTATATTTTTCTCCTAAAACTTCAAAATGAGGTCTATCATCTAGTGCATAGCCCGATTTTTGAATCCAAACTCCAAAAATATATTCATAAATACTGGGATCTAAACTAGAACCTTTATAGTAAAATACAGCATAAAGACCAGTTTCCAACTCAAAGGCTTCCATTCCTTTTGGTATGGAAGTAAAATCTGACACCTCTACAGTTGCCCATTTTTCAAATTCCATAGTCGGTTTAAAGTATTTAAAGTAGGTGAGGGGATAGCATTGGATACTAAAAAAATCTGCTGAAAGCTTGTTGCTAATTTCATGATGTCTCTGCATAAAGTTTTTCCATAGTTCCCCAGTCTTATTCTTGACCAAAGACATTTTTAGATGGACCCCAACTAGTTTTTTCTTTGCTAGGTTTTTTATGATTACTTCCATGTTTCAGTTTTTACAAGTATTTGCTATTTGATGACGCCTAAGTGCTGAAATGCTTTGTGGGTAATCTCTTTTCGTATTTTAGGGAACATCGTCATGTCAAATTGTTTTTCAGGAACGATGTTGGTTGCGAAAAAAAATATTTGTTCGTTTGATTCTAAATAACCAACGAACCAACCATTGTTGTTTCCGTTTCTGATGGACCATCCGGTTTTTCCACTAAGACTATAAGATTCCTTTTTTTCTATAAGCAGCATTCTTTTTATAATACTTTCAGTTCTTTTTGAGATGGGAAGTTGAGATAGGTACAGTCTTTTTAGAAAATCAATTTGCTGTAATTGGGTAATTTTTGAATTGCCTTCGAGCCAAAAGAGGTCAATATTGTTTTCAGTTACCTCCATTTCGCCATAATTCAAGGTGTCCAAATATTGATTCATTTTAACTGCGCCAATAGTTCTTGCGACTTCTTGATAACAGGGCACACAAGAAAATTGAAAGGCGTCCTTAAAAATTAAATCTTGCTCCCAAATTTTCATATTTCTTTTTTCTCCATTCCATTTAAAAACACTGCTATCATTTTTAACAACACCAGTTTCTAGGGCAATAATAGAGTTCGGAATTTTAAAGGTAGAGGCAGGCAGATAAGCGTTTTCTATCCATTTAAAATTATTTGAATAGTACCTGTTTTTTTGCAAATCATAAATTAATATGGATCCAGAAACCTGAGCAGCATCAATAATCGATTGAAATTCTGGTATTTCAACTTGAACCTTTGACGTTTTTAATTTTTTAGTGTCTAATTTTTCACTGAAACAAGAGATAAATAAGAAGGAAAAGAAATAAATGCAAGCGTTTTTCATGAAATTGATATAGTTTTTATTTTGAGCTTATTTCTTTTAAAGCGACTAATAAATCATCGATTTCTTTAAAATTGTTAAATACAGCAAAGGAAACACGAATGCTGTTTAAATTGTTTTCGTAGATGCCTCGCAAGCGTATTTTGTAAATGGAATTTATTTGTTGGTTTATTTTAAGATTGTCTTTGCCTTTAATCCTAAAAGTAATGATTGAAGCCGAAAACACCTCTTTTTCTGGAGTTAAAATTTCAATTTGTTTAAGGGTTGAAAGTCCATTTCTAAAATAGTTAGCCAATTCTCTTCCTCGTTTAGCAATATTTTCCATTCCAATAGTGCTTACAAATTCAATAGCGCTGCCCAAACCTAAATTTATTGCAGTATTTCGGGTGCCATATTCTTCTCTTTGAACAGAATCTCTATACTCCATGCTTAAATTATTCAAATCAAATGTACGATCTGAATAGGCTCCTACAAAAACTGGATTTAGTTTTGTTACCCATTTTTGGTTCATATACAGAATGCCTGTTCCTTTGGGTCCATAAAGCCATTTATGTGCACTACCTGTATAAAAATCCACCTCCAGATCTTTTAAGTCAATTGGAAACATACCTAATGCCTGTGCGCCATCTACACAAGAGTATATACCCTTGCTTTTGCAAAAAGCTGCAATTTCTTTAACGGGCAATTTCATTCCATTGGTACAAGTAATATGAGAAAACGCTATGGCTTTGGTTTTTGAACTTACCGCGTTTTTGATGATTTGTAGATTTTTTTCACCTTCTAAATCTAAGTCTATTAATTTTACTACAACACCCAAATCTTTTTGTAATGCCATCCAAGGTGCTGCGCCTCCAACATGTTCGTGCGTGCTAATGATGACTTCATCACCGGCCTTTAAACGCAAGGTTCTTGCAATAATGTTCATTCCTTCGGTTGCATTTCTGATGACTGCAATTTCATCGACAGAACAATTTAAAAAGTTGGCAATTTGGTCATGGGTTTTTTCGGTGAGATGGTGCCCGTGACTGCAAGTTGATTCTAGTTGTTCAATCGTTTTGAATTGAGTTTGAATCACTGATTTTGGCGATGGACCTAAGCTAGCTGTATTTAAATAGTTTCGATCTATAGGGAAGATAAATTCTGCTCTAATTTTTGCCCAGTCAATAGTTTCATAGCTGGCATTGTCAAGCTGAAACTCAGACTCTATTTCTATAGATTCGATGCTGTTGTGAGCTCGTAAAAGAGGACTTCCAATACTATATAAAAGCCCACCCAAAATACTCTTTTGAATAAAACTTCGCCTGCTTGCTTTAGACATATGATTAAGTTTGTGTCTAATTTAATTGATTTTAATTAGATGAACAATTTCTTAAGTATTTTATATTGAATGCTTATAATCTTGATCTCTTAGAAACTAAAAAAAACATAAAAAAACCGCTTTAAAAAAGCGGTTTATATTTGTGTTGCAAAAATACAATTTACTTATCAGTTTCGTTCTTTTTAATCGTTGCTATAAAATTAGCTAGCTTTTTACCGTAAATCGAGTTTTTTACAGATTCACTCAGCGAATTGTTAACCGTATCTAATAATTTGATATTTGCATTGCTCAATGCTGTTAGGGCAATATAAGGAGCTACCTCATAATCTGCATTACTAACTGCATAGTTGGTTGCAAATAAAATTCGTCTTCTCAATAGGGAATTTGCTTTTTTATCAACCAGGTCAATAGAATCTTTGTTTTTTAGCTGTTGTGCCACGAATCCTTGCTTAATCAAATCTAAATTTTGGTCGTTATATCGTTTTGCAATACTGTTATAACCATCTAGCAATTCTTGGTTTTTAGAGCCTGTAATTTTTGGATCAATACCAAATTTGGTGATGTCATCATTAATTGTAATGTTTCCAGCTTCCCCAAAAAACAAAAGATATTTGTTTGCGGTATTACCACTAAAGGTCAAATAATACAATTCCGGACTTGTTACATTATCTGACAAACGAAATACATCAGTACCCAATAAAGCAACAGAATCTACTGTAACTAATAGGGTGTCTTTCATTTTTTGCAAGTATAAAGTTCCTTTCTTTAAACCTGTAATTTGTCCATTTATAATCATATTTCCTTCTTTCTTGCTTGTTGAACAAGACGCAATAAGTAAAGAAACGAATCCAATTAATAGTGTTTTTTTCATGGGTATGCTATCTGTTTTTTATCGATTGCAAAGATGCGCAATTCTGTTAAACTTTTGAAGCTAATTCTAGTAAAATTGTACAAGCAATTGCGCCTATTGTTCCAATCGCATAACCAAAAACAGCCAATAGAACACCAACAGTAGCTAAGGATGGGTGAAAAGCCTGAGCAACAATAGGAGCAGAGGCAGCTCCTCCAACATTGGCTTGACTACCAACAGCTAAGAAAAAATACGGAGCTCTAATTAATTTTGCCACCAAAATAAGCAGTCCAGCATGGATGGCCATCCAAACCATACCAATAGCTATAAGGCCAACATTATCAAAAATCATTAGTAAATCCATTTTCATACCGATGGTCGCAACTAGTACATAAATAAATACACTCCCTAATTTGCTGGCACCAGCGCCTTCATAATTTCTTGCCTTAGTATAAGATAGGGCAATGGCTACTAACGTAGCAATGCTGATGAGCCAAAAGAATTGTGAATCTAGAAAAGTAAACATGTTTTTAATGGTCTGAGACTCTATTCCAGCAATAATATTCCTAAAAAACTGACTCAAGTATTTTGCGGCAAAATGTCCGAATCCGACGGTTCCAAAAGAAATCGCAAGCATGATCATAAGATCGGTTAAACTTGGATTTCTTTTTACTTTTTGGGTAAAAGAGGTCACTTTATTTTTTAACTCTTCGATCGCAGAATTGTCAGCTTTTAGCCAAGCATTTATTTTCTCTTTTTTTCCAATTCCTATTAATAAAATAGCCATCCAAATATTTGCAACAACAATATCAACAAAGACCATTCCTCCATATTTAGCTGGGTTGTATTTGTAAATTTCTAACATGGCTGTTTGGTTGGCACCACCTCCAATCCAGCTTCCTGCTAGGGTGGAAAGTCCTCTCCATACAGCGTCAAAATCTGCACCTCCAACAGTGTCTGGAGAAACAATAGAAATTAAAAGTATAGCGATTGGTCCTCCAATGATAATTCCTACAGTACCTGTAAAAAACATAATTAAAGCCTTAGAGCCCAAGTTAAATATGGCTTTTAAATCAATACTTAGCGTCATTAAGACCAAGGCTGCAGGCAATAAAAACCGACTCGAAACATAATAGAGTTGCGAAGAGGCTTTGGTCACTTCCCCGGTAGAGGAGACTTGTTCCCACTCTGGAGCTATGATGCCCATAGTTGTAAAGATGGCAGGTATAAAATAGGCCATGAATAAGCCAGGTACAATTTTGTAAAATTTAGGCCAAAATCCTGTGGTTTTTGATTCTGTATAAAACACAAAACCAAGTGAAATCATTAATACTCCAAAAACAATGGCATCGTTGGTAAAGATAGGTTCAGTCATTTTTTAGTTAGTTTTTTGCTAAAGTATCAAAATTATATCCATAAAAAAAGCGAAGCTGTTAGACTTCGCTTTTTTCTTAATTTGTAGAAATTTTTTTGGTTTCTTTAAAACGTGCTACATTCACTTTCTCTAACTGAGATCGATAATTTTTCCAATCACTATCAAAAAAGCTATTGGTTTTTGTTAGGACATCTTTAAATGCGACTTTAAAATTAGTCATCAGTTCATTTTCTGTCTTGGTAATTTTTTCATTACGAGACCTTAGAACTGAACTTACTCTTCCTAATCTATTGGTTACAGTAACCTCAGGAGTTCTAGTAATTCCTTGTCTGCGGTCTATGGTACCTAGATATTTACTGATTAAGTCATCTAATTTTTTTACAATTTCTTTGGAAGCTTTAATTTCTTCCTTGAATTTTTTAGCATCATTTTCTGTCAATTCTTTTGCGTAGTCCTCAGCAGTAGTTTTGCTTTCCACTAATTGTTTGACAACTTGAGCAATGGTTGCTGTATAATCTTCTAATTGTTTCGCAAATGCATATCTATTATTAATATCAGCCATTGAGAAATTCATTCTTGGGTCAAGTTCGACTTTAATGTTTTGCTCAACAGTCTGATCCCCAAAACTCATTTTTA
>CBFHUV010000102.1:0-7211 GCA_965659055.1 Polaribacter sp. | reverse complement strand
TTGGCGTAAAGTTAACTTAGAAGTGCTAATCGGCTTGGAAGGATCATACTGTTGTAAAATTTCATCTGCTTCCTTTTTCTTAAACCAAAAAACCTTTTCTTTTTTGCTATAAATACTATCAGTTTTCAACTCATTTTGAATTAATTGAAAACTATTTTTAGCTCTAGTTGTAAAAACAGAATTGCTATTGCTAATACTATTCTCTGTGATTTCGACGGCTGTATACTCTCTGTTCGACAAATAAAAATCTAAGGGAAATGTTTTAAGACTATTCTTACTGTCATAGACCTTTATATCAGCAAACTTCTTTTGTAAGGCTGGATAGTACATCCAAAATAATTCATAAATATTATTATCATCAATATCTTGCACCCCAACAGTTTGAATATCAGGACCCATAGGTGCTAATCCGATAATTTTAAAACGGGTAGTCGATTCTATTTTATCAAAATACCAAATACCTTTTATTAAATAGCCATAGACATCATCTGCTTTCACTTCGAAAACATCTGTATATTCTCCTTTTTTTCGAATACTAGTCAATTTTGATTTAACTGCCTTTGCTGTCATTTTTTCTTTAAAATCAGCAGTAAAAAAAACATCTGCCTTTGAATCCGTATTAATTTGATTTTTCAAAAAATCAAACAAGGGTTGAAGTTGATCATTCTCCTTAGTTGCATCTAACACGCCAAGCAAACTTTTATTTTCTGGATCAGAAAGATCAATATATTCCCAAACAATCTTGGACCATAATGTACGGTTCTCATCGAGGATATCAGAAAGCTCATAACTTGTCTTGCCAAAAAGATTCTCATTTTGTTTGGCTTGAGCCAGCATAACTTGATTCCCTAAAAGAAACAAGCTGATGTATATCATAAATTTTTGTTGTAATTTCATAGTACTAGTTTATAATTTCTACACTTATAGGTGAAACTTTTTTCAATTCGTAAGAAGACTTTCCTAATATTTTACCTTTTACTTCAAAAATATTAATTACATCTCCTTTTTTTGCTCTTCTTATCATACTCTTAGCTCGCTCATCCATTTCATTTCCAGATACAAATATGGCTAATTGCCCTGGTACTTTTAATTTAAAACCTGTTACTTCAAGATTTAAATCAAAGACAAAATTAGGTAATCCAGCATCTATTCTAAGTCCTAAAACACTCGACTTTGGCAACCCTATCAAACCACTTTCTCCACGAATCATCGTGGTCGCTTCTGGAACATCCAAAACACGGAAAAGCTTAGAAGATGTAACCTTTTTACCAGAAGATAGAACGGCTGAAACATTTACAGAAAGTTGTTTTTCATTTCCTGGGCTAATAATATACTTCCCTGTTCCTGCTTTTCTAAGTCCTTTCGCGTTGACCAAAATATCCTTATCAGCAACTCCTGGCAATGAAACTGAAATCGGGTTTTCTAAACCTCTGTAGACCACATTCATTTTATCAGCAGAAATAACCGCTTCAGTTGGTTGTGTAATTACAGAATAAACACTACTAAAAGAGACATCTGTTGGCACACCATCTTGAACAAAAGAAATAACTCCTTTAATATCATGATTTCCTACATTACCAGCAGGCATATTAATGATAACTTGTCCATCTTTTACACTCTTGGTAATATCAGTATCATTTAACAAAACTTTATTCGGAACTAAGGTAGGATCATACCTTCCCAAAACAATCTGCCCGGTAACATTTTCACCAGAAAAATAAGCTGATTTATCCAAACGTACGATTCCATTGTAATTTTTTAAGGAAACCTCATTGTCTAGTTTTCTACCCAAAAGCGCATTTAATATGTCACTTTCTGTATTCTTTATTTTGGTTTGCAATTGAGTTATATTGGTAATGGAAGCAATAAGAGGAAACCCACGGTAATGATACACTAACCATTTAATTTTTTTATTTTCTGAATTAATTTGATCTTCAGCACTGAATCTATTCTCTATTACCAATCCTAAGGAGGCATTTTCTTGACCCAAAACGCTTACCAAATTCGTTTGAAAGGCATTCATTTTTTGAACAAATTCTTCTCCTTTATCACTATATGCTTCACTTCTAAAAAAATAATCATCCAAAAAATTCGACGAATTCATTAACTCATAATTTGTTGAATCTTGAACAGATGAAAACAGGGTGTCCTTTAATTTCTCTAAATAATCATAATAGTCAGAAGAAATTTCCTTCACCTTATTTAACTTAATTTGCAAAGGCCTGTACTTTTCAAATTGATCGGATACTTTACTGTCCAAATTTGAATACAGACGCTTATTTTTCAATTCAGTTGCCGTATTATATGCTTCCAAATCATCCTTTAAAAACCCAAAGGCAGATAGTACTTCTGGACTCAAATTTATAGCAAGCATGGCTATAAACACTAAGTACATTAGGTTTATCATTCTTTGTCTAACTGATGTTTTATGATGGGCCATAATTAATTCTTATTTTTTTTCCATTGCCAACAACATCCCTTGATAAACTTGATTTAGGGCTTTCAGATTGCTGTTCAATGCACTTAACTGCTCTTGTACATCTTTTGATTTCTCAACAATCTCTGCATTGATATTGGCATTGGTGGATGACGCTTTTAAATGTTTTTCAGTTTCGGTATTTAAGGCATTAAAATGCGAAACTGCAGTGGTCATTTGGTCATTGTATTGTTTAATTATGGTATTAATTTGGACCGAATCTGATAAGGCTTCTGAAGCAGTTGTTAGGTTTTTGAAATTTGCCGAAAGTTTTTTTAAGACATCAGCATCTAAAACTGTACGCAAGGTAGTATCCCCCTTGTTGTTTGAATTTTCATCTTCAGATTCTGCCTGGATTCCCAAAGCTACGGGGTCTTCATTTTTTTCAAATGCTGAAATTGTAAATACCAATGCTTCTGCGATCAAACCAACAGTAAGCATAAGTCCTCCATTAATTGGCCCAATTACAATGTGCTCTATTTTAAAAAGGGCTCCTAAAATAACGATGGCAGCTCCAATATTGTATATTTTATCAATATTCTTTCTAATAAAATTGCCTATTTTTTTTCTCATTATGCTTTTTAATTTTTAATATAATCCCTCACGGTTCTGAACCCAATATAACTTCTCGGAGTATCTTTATTTTCAAAATCTTTTGATCCTATTTCTAAAAAGTAAACAACATCTTTCCAAGAACCCCCTTTTACTATTTTAGTCGAAATTGAAAGATCGTTTTTAAATGGGTTCACTGATGACGAATTCACTTCGTTTACCGGATTGTATGAGCTGCTTGTCCATTCCGCAACGTTTCCAGACATATTAAACAGGCCATAATCATTGGGTGCATAATGTTTAGCAAGCACTGTATACAAACCTCGATCATCTGTGTAATTTCCTTCTTTAGGTTTAAAATTTGCTAAAAAACATCCTTTATCTGTTGTTAAAGAATTGGTTCCCCATGAGTACTTTATAGATCCCTTTTTACCAGCTTTTGCAGCTAATTCCCACTCTGCTTCTGTCGGCAATCTATAGTTGGGCACATTAAATATCTTGCTATTGGTCTTTTTTTCTAAAAATTCATTCTTATATCGAGTTCTCCAATGGCAAAACGCAACTGCCTGTTCCCAAGTAACCCCCACAACAGGATAGTCTAAATATGCTGGATGTGAGAAATAATTTCTCCGCATTGGCTCATTGCGTGAGTCTAAAAAATCCTTTACCCAAACAGTCGTATCTGGGTAAATATTTAATTTCTTTTCAATCTTCTTCTGTTGGTCATCTAAGACAGTATAACTATAGTTTAACTTAGATGGATCAAATCTTCGAATCCCATTTTCAGTCTCTTCCTTTCTCAAATGCAAAGAATCCATCACCTCTGCATAATCCAAATCAGGGAAGCTTTGAGTATTCCAAATAATTCGCACATTCCAATTTATTTTTTTTGTTTCCTCTAAATCATCTAAAAAATAATAATTGTCAAACATGTATTGATCATACACCGACAATTTTCTCTTCTTATTCTCTTTCTTTTTTAAATATGCATATCTATTAATACCTCTACGGCTATTTTTCTGACTTGGATTATCAGAAAGTAATTCTGCGATCTCTGCTTGCTCTGCCAATTTGTATCGAACCACAGAATCTTTTACCCATTCTATAAACTGCTTGTATTGTCTATTGGTGATTTCTGTTTCATCCATATAAAAAGCACTCACAGAATTGGTTTTTGTTTCAACAGAATTATCTATTGGATTTGTGACTTCGACGGTAACAGCACCTTCTGGCACCAAGACCATTCCCAAAGGTTTTTCTGCATACCAGATATTCTTAGAGCCCACTCCTGTTAATTCACCTCGATCATTTGACCCGCAGCTAATTACCAAAGGTATCAGCATTGCAAATAGCAGGGCATTTTTGATAGTTAATTTCTCCATCTATAGTATTGATTCAATATCGTTTTAATTATTATACTAATTTTCTTAGTGCTTTGTACCATCTTTCCGGAATATTTTGCGCAGTTGCCTGCACATAATCTTCGTAGCTACATGGTATTAACGCATGTCTTTTGTATTTATTATTTGTAAGAATATTTATCTCCATCCACCAACGACCACTTTTGTCACTTTTGTAAAAATTAATAGGATCATCATTTTCTATAAGGACAATAAATTTTTGATAATTCTCTACTGTACAAAATGGATAATCATTCGCTCTAAAATTAACTCCTTCTATAAAGTACCAAATCATTTGAGCAATTAAATGAGCCGTTTGCCCTTGTTGATCTAATTTTGCATTGTATTCATAAATTCCAAATGAGCTTACCTTATCACTAATACCTGCATATCTAGCAATGGCACAAATTTCTTCACCATAAAACCCATTTGGTGATCCATTATTATTAGCTGGTGCTTCACTTTGTCTAATTGCGCCAATATCAATACTTACGATATCAGCATCGCGCATTATGGGTTCAACTAAAGTTAAATCCTTAACCTGACCCAATCGATAAGCGTCAAAAAACAAGTTATTTAACAGGTCCAACTCTTCTTGTGAATTGTAATAGGTTTGATACCCTATATTGCTAAAATTAAATAAATTGTTTGGGCTATCCATAACAATCTTACTTAAATAAGATCTAGAGTTTAAAGTGTCTTCTGGTCCTCCAATATCAAATTTGCTATCTACAGCTACTAAATTTACCGTTTGTTCTAATGCGTCATAGGCTCTATAATTTGCATAGGTAATCTCTTGCCCACCACCTATTAAAATTGGAATAATTTTATTTTTTATAAGATAGGTACATAAGCTTTTAACAGCAAAATAAGTATCTTCTGAGGAAGCTCCTTTTTCAATACTTCCTAAGTCAGCAATTTTTGTATCCCAATTTCCAGGATACAATTGATAGAGGTATTTTCTAATTTCAAACAATTGCTCACCAGAATTATGGTTATCCATTGAATTTCGATCCTCTTCGATTCCAAAAATTGCAATCTTAACTTCCTCTAAATTTGGAAAACCATGTTGCTCTGAATAAATTTGAATATTTCTACCGAAACTTTGAGAAGATTGCAATACCAGGTGTGCAAGGACTGAATCTTTTACTGGCTTTAAAAAATCGAAATTCATTGAGTCTTGATCGCTTTTAAACAAGGTGCAAATATAACTAATTTGTTACTTCTTTTTTTGGGTTTTTTTCTTTGCAACTTTCTTCTTGGGAGTTTTTGCTGCGATCATTTCTTCTACCTGCTCTAAGGTCAACTCTTCCACCTTTGTGGTCTTAGGAAGTTCAATTTTTAGCTTTCCTTTTAAGACATTAAACCTACCCCAACGTGCCTTTTCTACACGAATTCCTGCATCCTTCCAATCATGGATCAATTTATCCTTTTCTTTTTGTTTCTTTTCTTCAATTAGATTTTCCAAATCAGCTTGGGATAAATTGTCAAAATCGTATTTTCTATTGACATTGATAAAAATAGAGTTCCATTTAATAAAAGGCCCAAAACGCCCTACTCCTTTTTGAATCGGTAAACCTTCATAAGTTCCGATAGGTGCATCTGCATCTTGCTTCTCTTTTATTAGTTCTTGCGCTCTTTCCATGTCCACAGACATTGGGTTTTCTCCTTTATCTAAAGAGACAAACATATCTCCAAATTTAATATAGGGTCCAAATCGACCGTTAGAAACTACCACTTCTTCTCCTTCATAGTTCCCGAGGCTTTTTGGCAATTCAAATAAGTCCATCGCCTCTTCAAACGTAATCGATGTTAAGGTTTGATCAGCTTGTAAGCTCGCAAATTTTGGCTTTTCTTCATCAGTAGCCTCTCCAATCTGCACCATAGCACCAAAACGGCCTAAACGGGCATACACATTTTTACCACTTTCCGGATCTACTCCAAGCAAACGTTCTCCTTTTGCTCTTTCAGCATTTTCAGCAACATCTTCTACAGTAGGGTGAAATTTATTGTAAAAATCCTTGATCATGGCAGTCCAATTTTCCTTCCCTTCTGCAATATCATCAAAATCAGATTCTACTTTTGCCGTAAAACCAAAATCTAAAATGTTTGAAAAATTCTCAACTAAAAAATCATTTACTACATTCCCTATATCCGTTGGTACTAATTTGCCTTTGTCGGACCCTACCTTTTCAGTTAAAATTTGGGTGGTAATCTGTTCATTTTGCAAACTGAATTGCTCATAATTTCTTTCTGTTCCTTCAATCATTCCTTTTTGCACGTAGTCTCTGCGCTGGATGGTAGAAATTGTTGGAGCATAGGTAGACGGACGTCCAATACCTAATTCTTCTAAGCGTTTCACCAAGGCTGCCTCTGAATAACGATAAGGAGCTTTTGTATATCTTTCTGTAGCGGTGATAAGCTGATGCTCTAATTTTTCATTTACCTGCATCATTGGCAACATGCCTTCTTGCTCATCATCTTCATTATCTGTTCCTTCTAAGTACACCTTTAAAAAGCCTTCAAAAGTAATCACCTCGCCACTCGCTGAAAAAACTTTAGCATTTTTTGTGTTGTTTATTTTTACAGCAGTCCGTTCTAAAACTGCATCACTCATTTGAGACGCTAGCGTTCGTTTCCAAATTAAACTATACAAACGATCTTGGTCATAATCGACTGAGACTTCGCTTCTACTCATTTCTGTTGGACGAATGGCCTCGTGGGCTTCTTGAGCTCCTTTAGATTTTGTAGCAAAATTTCTTGGCTTGCTAAAAGCTGCCCCA
>CBFHUV010000101.1:0-7232 GCA_965659055.1 Polaribacter sp. | reverse complement strand
TAAACTCTTTTCCTATTACAAAAACTTTTTTTAGTTTTTTTTGAATTTATTTCTCAACCCCTATTTCAACTGAACTTCCCCGAACAAAACGGACGGCAAAGATACTAACTTTTTTAGTCTAAGCAATAAAAAAAATATTTTTTTATGTTACCTATTCTAACTCCCTTAATACCAATCCCATTCAATGAACTTAATCCCCAAAACACCCTAAACGTTTGCCTTAGCGGGTGCAAATATACACCCCATTTCCATTCCCACAACCCTTTTATTAACCTTTTTTTTACACAAATATTTAATCGCCTAATCACAAACTACTTAGCAGTGAAAAAAAATTAAAAATAATTACTGAGGAAGGATTAATTAGCTTTGCGTTGCTGCTTTTTTCTGGCTTTTGCGAAAAGTTGCTTATAGACTTCTACATCTATTTTACCATCTTTTTCTTGATAGATTCTATTGAAATCAAACTCAACTCTCGGTTTTTTCATCTGCAGAACACCATCTGTAAAGGCTTGTTGCAGGATGTCTTCGATTAAAAAGTCCTCATTTTCAAGTTCTGGGTTGTACTCTGTTTTTAAAGAAAGGCTAAACATATTTGCCGTTGTATTGTACCAAAATGCATTCCAACCGCTTCGAAACTCTCTTATTTGATCAAATACAGTATAACCAGTCTGCCTATGAATTAACTTAATTAAGATACGACCTTCTATCAGTGTCATCTTCTTTAACTGGTCAGTAAACTCTCCTTCTAAATATCGCTGAATGATTTTTACATACCTTCTCCTATCGCTCTTACTTTTAATCTTCTCTAATCGCCCGGCTAATGTATCTAGACGTTTGGTAGCCAATATAGCATAAGGATACGCCTTAAATACTTTTTTTCGAAACCAATAATAATAATTGACATCTTCTTGAGATTCAAATTTTCGTTTAGAAAGCAGGACTACCTCTTTTAATCTGATTGTTGTGGTGTCTGTTATTACAAGATAATGCTGAGACAAAGGAATACTATCTTTTTTCTGAGCGAAAATAGGGGAAGATAACATGACCGCTAAAAGACATAAAATTCCTTTCAAATCAGACGTATTTTTGAGGGTGTAAATATACTTTAATTTTACATGCTGCAAAAAGAACACCAAAGTCATATAAAATAAATAAAAGAATGCTAAAAAAAGAAGACCCCACAAACTGTGAGGTCTTTTTGTATTAAGCAACAATTAGAGTTTCCTTCTATTGTCTTCAGAAGATGTATCTATTAACTTATTATAAGGGTCGACACCTACTTCCGTTGGTTTTTTATCTACCACGATACTTATAGTATTGTGAATTGATGTTATTTTATGCTTCTGAAGATATAAGACTACTTCTTTCTTTTTACCATCAACTTCCTCTTCTGTAAAAATCCCAATATCTATATAATCTGCTAATGGAACCGATAAAATAGGTTGAATTAAATTTTTAGAAGTATAGGTTAAAGTATCCCCAACTTTATCACCATAATAGCGTTTTCCTTGATCATTGTTTCGATACTTACTTACAATGAACTCTATATCGACTTGATATTTTCCATTGGCCAATTCTGTTGATGTGACATTTGACACACTGTTTTTGTAGAGCGTAATGGTTTCAAACATATCCTTAATTATATAACGCAATGAATCGGGCGTTACCGCTTTAATATGATTCACAAGATCCTCTGAGGTTGTATAAGGAGGTTCTTGAAACTTTACTTTTTCTACATAAGTTTTCAAGGCCCCATTTAATGCACTCTCGCCTATATAATCACTTAAAGCATAAAAAACCAAAGACCCTTTTTGATAACGAATATACCCTTGACCATCATTGTACATTAGTGCATTTTCTCTTTTTGATTCAACCGTTCTTTGTGTTAAATAGCCATCTAATGCTTTTTTCAAAAACTTTCGCATTTTCTCTTTTCCGTATTGATGTTCCAAGACCTTTAAAGAAACATATTCAGACAAACTCTCTGAAAGCATGGTTGAGCCTAGCACATCTGCACCGATTACTTGATGCGCCCACCATTGGTGCGCCACCTCGTGCACGGTAATTGCAAAAGGATAGTCTACGCCTCCTTCATCAGTATCATCGACATCGGCAATAAAACCTGCATCTTCTGCATAAGGAATAGTGTTCGGAAACGATTGTGCAAAGCCTCCTCTAGGAAACTCAATGACTCGCAATTGCTTGTGTTGGTATGGGCTAAAATTAGCTGTGTTATATTCTAAAGAAGCCTTCATTCCTTTCATCATTCGATCTAGATTAAATTCATGCCCTTTGCGGTAATAAATTTCTAATTTCACATCATTCCATTGATCTTTAATCACTTCATAGCGTGCAGAATTAAAAGCATAAAAATGGAGGATTTTACTATCCATCTTATAATGGAAATATTTCCGATCTCCTTCTACCCATTCTTTTTGCAAATAGCCAGGAGCTATTGCAATCTGATCTTGAGATGTGCTCACTGTAGCTTCAAAATCAATCCAATCAGAATCTTTTGAAATATAAGTATTCCCTAAAGCCGCTGAATCTGAAGGCATTGGCCTTAATGGATTCTTTGGTAAACCGTATTTTTTTCGGGCCTCATCATCGGTAAGCTCATTGCTTCCATTATAGCCAAGTGTAGGAAAGATTCTAAAATTATTAATGAAGGTTCCATTTGCAACTACCGGTGAATTGTTTCTTAAAAAAGTATTTGGTTTGTTTTTAACACTAGTGAAAAGTTCCAAGCTGTCTCCAGGTTGCAAACTTTGGGCTAGTTTGTAAATATCAAAATGCATAATAGAATCTTCTAAAACCAGGCTCACCTCCTTATTAAAGGTAAATGTAGACGGATATCCATTATGATTCAAAAACAAGGTATCAATTACTTCTTGAGTTTTATTTACCATGGTATACTTGGCAGTAGCCTCAAAGTTTAATTGCTTTGGATAAATATCCATAGTTGATTTTACAGCTACAACTCTTGGCTGGGCATACTTCTCATACTTTTTATAGTTTTTTTCAAAATCTACTCGCTGTTGTTCTCTTACCTTAGATGAAAAACTTTTATTATTAATGTTATTTTCTTTATAAATACTAAACCCTAATGCAAAGAAACCAACTAAAAGAAAACCAAAGAATATAACAATGCCTCCATGAAATCTTTTCGATGCTAGTTTCATTCGTTCATTAAAAGAATTTGGTATCCCTCTCACCCAAAACAATCCGGCAATAATCAGCAACATAAGGCCACCAAACAACCAATATATTTTATGAATGATATAACTGTGATATGTTACTCCGTAGCCATTCATATCTGAATACGAAAAACCAGGAGCCTGGTTGTATTTAAAAATCGACTGCTCTATACCAGCTTCGCTTAAAAATGGAATGCCAATAGAAATAACCAACAGCACAAACAAGCCTAAATATGGATTTTTCATGAGGGTTTGAACAAAAAGTGACAGTAGGGCCCAAATTATAAAACCAATAAAGTTTAAGGCATAGAGCTCATATAAATAATGTCCGATTTCAAAATTATAGTACCCTCTATATATTTGGATTGACATTCCTCCTAGCATAATCACAAGTAACAACACCGCTTGCATTTTTAGCAATGCAATAAACTTGGACCACAAAAGAGTCCAGTTAGGAATAGGTGTTACATCTATTAAATGATTAACTCTTGAGATTGATCCTCTATGAACAAGCATTCCAGCATACAAAAATGTAAGTATATTAATGAATAACCCAAAACTATTTCCTGGCACCAAGAGCATTTGCCAAGTTACCGGATAGGTATTGGTTCCAAAAACTTCACCGATGACACTTGCTGTTAGAATAATGAAAATTAATCCCACCAAAAGAATGCTAATAAATGGCCAACTGGTTACAATGTATTTAAAATCGATGTTTGACAATTTCCACATCGTTCTTAAATTTTGTTTTGCCGAATAATCAAAACCAACTTCAGGCAATTTAATTCGAGTAATTCCTCCAAAATTAGATTTTACAGAACGTTCAGGTGCTTTCTTACCAAAAGAAAAACTAAATGCATTTTCACTAAAGGTAAAATATTTATAAACCAATCCGAATACAAGTATAGCGATACCCATCCACAATAAGCGGTTGTAAATTATAACCCCCTTAAAAGGCAAAAAAAGTTCATTTTGCTCAGCGACGGTCCAATATCTTGTATAATAACTAGAAGCACTAGCTCCAAACGGATCTAATAAGCCAGAAAGAAAACGACTTTCAGGATCTCTTAATATACTTTCTACAATTCCTTGAACTAGCAAAAACAAAACGACTGTTATGAAACCTGCAGAAATATTCCTGGTAAAAGTAACCACACCGAAAACGATGGCGCCAAATAATAAAACGTTCGGAATAATGTACACCAAGTATGCATGGGCATAGGCCATAAAAGAAAATGAGGTAACTATTTCTGAATTCGTTCCAGGAAATCTAAAACCGACAAACATCCCAAGACCAATAGCAAAAACAATCATTAAAACAACCGTAATTGAGCTTAAAAATTTAGCGAATAAATAATTGGACTTCGTAAAGGGATAGGAATATAAAATGGAATGCATTTCACTTTTGTAATCCCGGTAGACTGAAACTCCCACAATGGAGGGAAACAAAAAGAAAATCAATACGGCTAAAGAATTGAACAAGTTGTTAATCCCAATTGGAGAATTTACGGTAGATGATGAATTGGTTGTGGTTGTTATAAAATCAAAAACACCAGCCGTGGAAGCGGCAAAAAAAAGTGCAAGTGCAAAAAATATAGCGGCGTAAATATAAAAAGTTGGTCTTTTGAACCAGTAGTTTAATTCTTGTTTGTATATCGTAAAAAACATGATAATTTGTTTAAAGTTGAAAAAAATGAAATTGAAAGAACATTCTAAGAAATGCTTACAAATTCATCTTGTTTTAAGGCGATAAAATAAACGTCATCCAATTGAGGCTTGGCCAAAACAAATTCTGTTGAAGGTTGCTGCTCGGCAAAAACACGAATATTCAAACTATTGTCTTGGTTGTAATTTGAAGACAGCACATTATACATCTTCTCCATATCTTCTAGGTCATCTCTCCCAATAATTCTAGTCCAAATTTTGCCATCAATCTCTGATGTGGCTTCTTGAGGAGTGGTATGCTTTAATATTCGACCTCCATTTAAAATCGCCATTTCATTACACAATTCTTTTACATCTTCTACGATATGGGTAGAAAAAATAACCGTACAGTTAGTACCTACTTCGCGTAACACATTTAAAAAACGATGTCTTTCAGCTGGGTCTAAGCCCGCTGTTGGCTCATCTACAATAATCAATTTTGGATTGTTAAGTAACAATTGTGCAATTCCAAAACGTTGTTTCATTCCTCCTGAGTAACCAGCTACGTGTTTTTTACGAACATCATACAAATTGGTAATTTCTAGCACCTCTTTTACTAGTTTTATCCTATCTGTTTTTGAACTTACCCCTTTTAAAGTGGCAAAATAATCCAACAAATCTTCGGCGGACATTTTTGGGTAAACCCCAAAAGACTGAGGCAAATAACCCAAAATTTTTCTCAAAGCCATATTGTCTTCAAGCACATTGATATCTCCAAAACTAATAGTACCTGAATCTGGACTTTGCAAGGTAGCAATCGTTCTCATTAATGAAGACTTCCCAGCTCCATTTGGACCTAATAAGCCAAACATACCTGTCCCTATTTCAATGCTTAAGTTATCAATAGCTTTCACCCCATTTTTATAGGTTTTTGTGAGATTTTCAATGCGAAGTTTCATTTAATATTAGTTTAAAATTAGTTTAGTTTAGAATATTGGTATCAATATAAGACCTTTTGTTACAAAAAGAAAAAAATTAGCTGTAAACTATTCTTTTAAAAAGAAGAAAACGATTATTTTTACAGAAAAAGAAACCAATGTCAAAAAAATCAATACTAAATAAAAAATCATTGACTTTTCTAGAAAGTTATTTGAACAATGCTGCTCCAACAGGCTATGAATGGGAGGGTCAAAAAATTTGGATGAATTATTTAAAGCCCTATGTTGATGAATTTATTACGGATACTTATGGCACCGCTGTTGGAGTTATTAATCCAAAAGCAAAATATAAGGTAGTCATTGAAGGTCATGCCGATGAGATTTCATGGTATGTAAATTATATTTCTGATAATGGATTGATTTATGTAATCCGAAACGGAGGATCTGATCATCAAATTGCCCCGAGCAAGGTGGTAAACATTTATACCAAAAAAGGAATTGTTAAAGGTGTGTTTGGCTGGCCAGCTATCCATACACGATTAAAAGGAAAAGAAGAAGCACCAACACCTGAGAATATTTTTATTGACTGTGGTTGCACAAGCAAAGAAGAAATTGAAAAACTAGGGGTACATGTTGGTTGTGTGATTACTTACCCAGACGAATTTCATGTTTTAAATGGCGACAAATTTGTATGTAGAGCCCTAGACAATAGAATGGGTGGTTTTATGATTGCCGAAGTTGCAAGACTGCTTCATGAAAATAAAAAAACCTTGCCTTTTGGTTTGTACATCACCAATTCTGTACAAGAAGAAATAGGTCTTCGAGGAGCAGAAATGATTACCCATCGTATTCAACCCAATGTGGCTATCGTTACGGATGTAACTCATGACACTACTACTCCTATGATTGACAAGAAAAAAGAAGGTCATATAGAAATGGGGAAAGGCCCTGTCATTGCCTTCGCTCCAGCTGTTCAGCAAAAATTAAGAGATTTAATTACTGAAACTGCAGAAGAAAAAAAGATTCCTTTCCAACGCTCTGCCTTATCGAGAGCTACAGGAACTGACACCGATGCTTTTGCCTATAGCAACGGAGGTGTTGCTTCGGCATTAATTTCTTTGCCTTTGCGTTATATGCACACCACTGTAGAAATGGTGCATCGGGATGATGTAGAAAATGTGATTAAAATGATTTATGAATCTTTATTGAAAATAAAAGAAGGGGAAACATTTTCTTATTTTAAATAAAATGAAACTACGAGAGCAAAAAGAACTTTTTGATATTCCTTCAGAGATTACCTATTTGAACATTGCCAGTCTGTCGCCTTCCTTTAAGGCGATAGAAGAAGCTGGAATGATTGCTGTCAAAGAAAAAAGTAGACCTTATTTAATTCCACCCACTGCTTTTTTTGATCCAGTACTTCAATTAAAAAAGTTATTTGCCAAGCTTATCG
>CBFHUV010000100.1:0-7245 GCA_965659055.1 Polaribacter sp. | reverse complement strand
CACCACTTGGGAATTTTGAGCCACTTGCATAAACGATTGTTCTAACTTCGGATAAAATTTCACCTTCACCTAAAAAATGGACATTCGGACAAAAAGTTTGATCCAAAATGAATACTGGATCAATGGCAGTTTCTCCATTAGAAGTCTTTCGAGCGTGTGTTAGCACCTTTCTTAATAATATAAGGTCAGGAACTTCAACGCGAGGATTTGTTGGAATTTCGGCAATAATATATGGGATCGCATCTTCTTTGCCCAATCTGGTTAAAATAGTATCGATACTTTGAACCATGTCATTATCGCCATCTACAGGCAAATCAACAATTTCTACATTCTTAAAACAAGCTGCAACTCTTCTTGCCTGATCATTGGTTCCTCCGTAACAATTGGGTGGTACAATAAATTTAATGGCCTTGCCTTCGTGATTTTCTTGAGCATGATTTACAAGCCCCATCATAATGGCATACTGAATCGAAAGACCACTAGATCCAATTAAGGCTTTGGTATTGGTTCCTGCAATCTGTTTAATCGCTGTAAAGACGGATACTTTATTTGACTCGAAAGCAGCTGTGTTTGCAGTCAAATCTACTTGACCGGTAAGTTTTTTTAATGCAGCAAAACAATTCACTGGAGTCATGGCGATGGTTTCTCTTCTTCGAACATGTTGGATGTCTGAAATATAGCTTTCATTGCTTTTGCCATGAACAGACAAGACACTTCCTAAAGAAGCCTGATAACTGATAAAAAAGTCAATATTTGGATTCCTTTCTATGTTGCTAAAGTCGTCTTGTTCTATGAGGACAATGGTACTTCCATTATACTTAGAAATTTCGGAAAAGCTTTTAATTTGTTTTAATTCAAAGGTGTATCCATAAACTTCCTTTAATACTTTTGCATCAAAAGATTTAGGCAAGTTGCCCTTCACTAAAATTTGAGTGTTCTTGCCATCTAACAAGTTCTTCCTTAATACCGCCATAATCGGAATCGTTTTTGATGAAAAACTTATGACACTTTTTGGATCTAATTTATTTAAGTGAGCGATTCCCCATTCGAGAACACATGATAAGGGATGCCCTAATCGAATATAATCATAGGCCGTAGGCAAATTTTCTAATGCCGATAATTGCGAATTCTTGCTCTGATATAAAGCTTCAAAGGCTTCTGTAAATTGAGTTTTAGCCAATTTTTCATTAAAAATATCAAGTCGATGGGTTGTTGTTTTTAGCCAACCACCTGGCATTTTTTCTAATACTTCTTTAATAAAATTAAGTGTGTCTTTTTCTTTCATGAATGCGATATCTAAATACGCTTGAAAGTTACATTAATTAGAAATAGCTTAAAAGCCTTCTACCCTATTTTTGTTTATTAGACAATATGCTATACAATTTACAAGGAATCAAATTCAACAAACTTATATTCTGGAGAAGATTCTAATAATTGTCTTAAGATGGACGCATGACCATTCCCAAAAATCATAAGGATACGATCATTTTTATCTGTTGTCATTTTCTGCACATTTCTAAAAATTCGTAAATTTCTGCTATACCACCAAATAGAAAGGATATCAGCACCTCGTTTGTCATCTAATTTAAAATCACCAACCAGATAGGCGCCATAACCGTATTGATGCCATTCTCTAGTATTTAATAGCTTCAACATTTCTAATAGATTTGTTTTTGGAGCTAATAAACTTTCTTCTTTGTACCAATCGAAAACAAGGGTGTGAAAAGGGTCATCACTTTTAAAATCAAAATCCTTAAACATCTTTTCTGTAAATTCAGGATTCAATTTTTCTAAGTCATCTGAGAAACTTTCGCTATCTAAAGCATAAAGCGTATCCAAATTCAATTCAGTGGCAATTCTCATCCTTAACTGATAACGCTCATCTCTTTCATTTCTGTGGGCACCTGATTTATATTGTTTAAGTTTTTCCGTAGCTTTCCAGCTAGGAAAGCCTTCTATCGCAATTTTAGTTGGCTTGAATTTTTTGATATAGTTTACCAATTCTGTCACTTCTGATTTTTTAGGTTCTTTTAAAACATCAATTTTATCCTCGTCACTAGTTTTACGTGCGTCCAATCCAGGAAAACAAAATGAAACAGCCCAACAACCAATACTTTGGCCTTCTCTTTCGGGAAATACTCTGAGGCTTGTTTTAACGTTGTTCTTTTAGCAGCATCTTTTTGAGCACAAGAAAATAAAATGCTTGCTACTAGAAGTAAAAAGTAAGGTTTCATATTGTTCGTTTTATTTAATATAAAGACCGCTAATATATTGCAATTGTTACACTTTTCATTCGAGAATTTTAAATTCTATATAGAATTATTAATAAGAAAATAATCAACAAGTTTTAATTTGATTTGCAAAACAATTCATAACATTATTTTGCTTGTAAAAAAAGATGATAAAGAACATTCAAGTAAAAAATTTTTGTATTTTAGTTCCTTTAGTTTCATTGAATTATAGGAAAACAGCAAGAAGAAAAAAGATAAATACTTTCTTTTTCTTGATAGCAAAGACGAAGATTATCGATAGATGTATTGCACTATGTGGCCAATACTTTATAAAGTCGAAGCAAATAAAAGATTATTTATAGATTTTTTTGATGAGAAAAAGATTGAATTTCTTGCAGATGAACGTTAAAGATTTAGATGCTTGCGTTGCTAATAATTTTAAGAGCTTATGCTTAAGCTATCTATTTTTTCCTTTACTATTACTACTCCTAGTTGTTATCTTTCTATTTATTAATGATGCATTTTCTTTTGAGGCCTATGCCCAAACGCAAAAAAATCTATTCCTCTATCTCAATGCTAAATTATCAGCATTCCCAGCCTTACAAAGTAATTTGACCCAATTAGGAGATGTCGCCATTTTCTTACCTTTCCTAACTCTATTTGTGGTTTATGCACCTAAATTTTGGGAGTCTTTGCTAACATCACTCTTAGTTTCGAGTGTTTTAACTAATCTCTTAAAAAGAGTATTTGCGGTTCCTAGACCTGCGGCAATGTTTGACAATACTAGTTTTGTAATTATTGGAGATGCGCTTAAAGGCAACACCAGTTTGCCTTCTGGACATTCTATTGCCACCTTTACCATACTTACCTCCTTGTTTTTTGGATTTATGCCTAAAAAACTCAATCAAAAAATTCTGTGGTTCGTTTTTATTTTTATCTTGGGTTTACTCATTGTTTTTTCAAGAGTGGGTGTTGGAGCACATTATCCAATTGATGTAATTATTGGCAGCATTATTGGCTATCTGTCTTCAATTATAGGTATATTAATTAATAATAAATTTAATATGTGGCGTTGGATGACAAATAAAAAATATTATCTAGTAACGTTAGCAATATTGGGTATTTGTGGGGCTTCTTTAATCAATAAAATAATCACTACCAATTTGTTGATTTATTATTTTTCCCTAGCTAGTTTGGCCATATCAATCTTTATAATTACCCGTATTTATGTTAAAAAGAGAGTTTAAGTTAAGTAAACTTGTAATCATTATAAGTCTTATTAATTTTTTATTATATCATTACCCGTTTTTTAAATTTGTCTTTAATAATCTTGATTATAAAAGTTTTAATGGAATTACCATCGTTCTTAGTTTGGTTGTTTTAATGCTTGTACTAAACGCATTTTTACTCTACCTGGTCTTTTTTATTTCTCAATATGTTGGGAAATTTATAATGGTGCTATTTTTCATTCTTAATTCAGTAGCAGTTTATTTTGTTAATACCTATAATGTAGTTATTGATATTACTATGATTGGTAATATACTGAATACAGATTATGAAGAATCAGCAAGTTTCTTTTCCTTTGGATTGGTGATGTACTTAATTTTATTAGGCTTACTTCCTGCCTTTTTTATTATTAAGGCAAAAGTCATTAAAGAAACCTTTAGAAAGTTTTTAATTAAATTTTCGTTAACCTTGGTGTTCTTATTGTCATTTATCTACGTCAATAGCAGCAATTGGCTTTGGATTGATGACAATTCTACGCAACTGGGTGCTTTGGCAATGCCTTGGTCTTATGTGGTCAATACATCTAGGCATTATATTTATAAAAGTCAGGAAAACAAAAAAGAAATTTTATTACCTGATGCCATCATTAAGGATAACAAAAAATCGATTGCTGTTTTGGTGATAGGAGAATCTGCACGTAGTCAGAATTTTTCTTTGTATGGTTATGAAAAAGAAACAAACCCTTTGCTGTCTAAGGTAAAAAACCTACATAGTTTAAATGCTACTTCTTGTGCTACTTATACAACCGCAGGGGTTAAGTGTGTTTTAGAGCATAAAAATACGAATGATTTGTATGAAATTTTACCCAACTATTTGTTTAGAAACGACGTAGAAGTTATTTGGAAAACTACCAATTGGGGAGAACCTCCTATCCATATTGAAAAGTTCTTAAGCAAAGAAACCTTAAAAGAGGATTGTGAAGGAGAAGATTGTAATTATGATGAAATTCTATTAAAAGGATTAAAAGAACAAATTTTAGCAAGTACAAAAGATAAAATATTAATTGTATTGCATACCAGTACAAGCCACGGTCCTACGTATAATAAAAAGTATCCGCCAAGGTTTGAAACCTTTTCACCGGTATGTACTACTGTAGAGCTTGCAAAGTGCACCCGAGAAGAGCTGATCAACGCTTATGATAATACGATCGTTTATACAGATTATTTACTTGCAAGCCTTATTGATAGCTTAAAATCATTAGAGGATTACAATAGCACCATGCTATTTGTTTCGGATCATGGCGAATCTTTAGGCGAAAATAATTTGTACATGCATGGAATACCCGTGGCATTTGCACCGAAAGAACAATTAGACATTCCCTTTATTGTTTGGCTCTCAGATGACACTAAAAAGCTTAAGCCTAATAAAACCGTTTCTCAAAACCATGTATTTCATAGTGTTTTAAATTTCTTGGCCATAGACAGCCCTATTTACGATGAAAACATGAATATTTTTGAATAAAGCATGAATCACAAAAAATCATCATCTTTTTAAAATAATTTAGACATTCAATCCTTAAATTTAAAAAAGCGCAAACTATTTAGTTTGCGCTTTTTTAAATTGATCTCTTTCCTTTGCTCTCAAAAAATATTCTTTTATCTATACTAATCGGAATGCTCTTGTTCTCCTTTAGAGAATTCTAACAAATCTCCTGGTTGACAATCCAAAGCGTCACAAACCGCCATTAGTGTGCTAAAACGAATTGCTTTTACTTTTCCTGTTTTTAATTTAGATAGATTGGCAAGAGAAATGTTTACTATCTCCGATAATTCATTCAATGACATTTTTCGCTTTGCCATAATCACACCAAGGTTTACAATTATTTCCATGATTTATATGGTTTCTTCTAGTTCTTCTTGATACTCCACCCATTTTGAAAAAATAATTGCAATAATATATATGACAGCTGACATTAAAATAAAGGCCCGACTATCATCACTAAAAGCATTTACTTTATCAATTTCGAACTCATAATACTTCATACTTAAGGAAAGCTTTAGTTCAAAATAACTTATTAAGCCAATCGATAAGGTATAATAACTAATCAATAATATTTGTTTTGAAACAAAGGTATTAAAAGGTTTCTCTAAAGTTCAGACTAGGAAGGAACAAGCAATTACTTATAGCCATTGTTTGGTTCGTTTATTTGAACTCTCCAGTATTTACATCGTTAATAAAATTTATCAAAGCAGTAAAGTAGCTTTCGGGGTCATCAAATTGAGATAAATGACTTCCGCTTGTAGTTACACTCCTTCCATTTTGCACTGCAGTTGCCATCCACTCCATATATCTTGGATCCATAGTATCATATTTGCCTCCGAGCATTAAGGTTGGAACCCTAATTTCTTTAAGTCTATCAGATACATCCCAATTTTTTAGCGTTGCATTACCCGTCATACCAAATTCACTATGACCTTGCATATAAACATAAATATTTGGGTTCAGATGCTCAAAAAATAAGTTTATTGATTTTGGCCATTTTTGAATGGGCATTCTTAAAACGTGTTCTGTATAATAATGATTCATTAAAAGCTCACTGTATTTAGGATTGTCAAAATCTTGCTTTGCCTCCATATCCATAATTTTTTTTAAAACTTCTGGATTCATTTTCGGACCTAAAACCTCATTGGCATATTTGGTGTATTCAGGAGCGCTGGCCATCATATTTGAAATTATGAGGCCTTTTAAATTCTCCTGATATTTCAAGGCATATTCCATAGCTAATATTCCTCCCCAAGATTGTCCGAGCAAGTAAAAATTATCTTTAGTGAGGTTTAGTGCTTTTCTAACCTGTTCTACCTCTTCAACAAAGTGTTTAGTAGTCCAAAGCCTGGAATCATTAGGTTTGTCGCTGTAATAAGAGTCGAGTTGATCGTAATATATGTATTCAATTTCTTCATTTGGTAAATAGCCGTCAAAATTTCCAAATTCTTCATGAGTTCCTCCTGGGCCACCATGTAGCAATAATACACGTATTTTTGGATTATTGCCCATACGTTTTGTGTAAACATTAAAAGTACCCTGTGGCGTTTCTATAGGAATCATTTTAATCCCACCCGTAACTTGATCATCACTGTTAGAATAATCAAAATAGTTGGTTTTGTCAGAATCTGTTACTTTCTTTCTTTGATTGTTTGCACAACTACTTATAAACAGTAGCAAAATCAAGATTGGTAGTGTGAAATATTTCATTTTAAATTATTTTAGTTAATATGTATTGTTTAATGAACTACAAAGTTTTCGTGCTTGTCTGCCGATTTTCTGCTGCAGGCATGGTAGGCAAGTGTTTAAGCACCTAATTTAGCAAATAAAACCGAACCTGCCTGCCGCAGCAGGTAGAAAATCCGGGAGCTTGCCTGCGGCAGGCAGAGATTTTCGAAAACAAGCGAGAACTAGCCATTAATTATAAACGGTATTGGCAACCGGGCTTTACCCACTATTCCTCAATTGCTAAATTTATAAAGTCTACTAACGGTTTAACCGATTTGAAATAATCAACGATTTTTGCCAAAATTCGATTCGATTGTAATTCCTTATCCGTTATAGGTTCCTGAGTATAAAATCCTTTCATTTTTAGAAATTCCATTGCAGGATTGTCATCTTCAAATCTTCTAGGACTTCTGACAAGAATTCCAGAATTATGGATACCACATGGAAATTTAGTTTGGAAATCTTTGTTGCGAATAATTTTATTCCAATCGTCAAACGATGCGTTGATTTCGTTTCG